>NZ_JBIWNZ010000004.1:220779-433340 GCF_044767505.1 Kitasatospora sp. NPDC101235 | reverse complement strand
GGACGCGGCCTGACGCACCGCGCCGTCGACGCGGCCGCACAGGTGCCGCCCGGCACCACCAAGAACTACTTCCCGACCAGGGACGCCCTGCTGCGTGCGGTGGCGGAGCGCTGCCTGGAGCAGTACCGGGAGACCACGGCGCACATTGCCGCCACTGGACCGGGACTTGCTGGCCGCGAGGGCCTGGTGGCCATGTTTCGGGCGCTGTTGGAGAACGTCGCCGGGCCCGGGCGCCCCCGCCTGCTCGCCTACCTTGAGCTGCAGGCCGAGGCGGCCCGCAAGCCTTGGCTGTCAGCCATACTCGACCCCATCGCAGCCTCGGACTTCGTGGGTCTCGAACTGGCCCAGCGGGCCGCCGGGCTGCCCGTCACTCCGCAACGGGCAGCCGTCGTCACCCTCGCCTTGCACGCCGCCATCCCACACCTGCTGGCAGGCGGCTCCGCCACCCTGGCCGCCGCAGGCCTGGACGACCCCGATCGCTTCATCCGCGGCCTCCTGCAGGCGGTGTACCCGGAGAACCCCGACGGATCGGCCATGCCATCGACCGTGGCTGGTGACGCGATGCGACCGCACTCGTGATGAGCTCCCACGCGGTATGCGACAACGCCGTTGCACGGTACGAAATGCAGGCAAGCCCCACGCCGCACCGCCCCTACCGACCGTGACCACCCGCCATGCCCCACCCGACCGGATTGCTCACCCTCAGCAACACAACGAGTGCGCATCCAGCACGGATTCCGGTGTTCCCCCAGAAACCAGTGCGCACCGAATCGCAGACCCCACACGCCGCGAGGAACAGGTGCGCCGTCGGGTGCCAGTTCCCGGGCCACGGGGCAGCGGTCGGTGGCTGATGAACCGAGCCCGGGCCACGCCGGCCGCCGTATGGAAGCCACCCCGTCCTCGAACAGGAGGCGCCGGGACGGCGGTCAGCCCGCTCTCGTGGCGCAACCGTGCCTGGGCCCGGCAGGCGAGAGCCAGGACCAACGGCGGCGGACACGCCGGTCGTCCGTCACGCGGCCGCGCGCCCTTCAACGGCATGCTGAGGCTGCGCGGCGGAAGGAGAACCATGGCGCGTCACAGCGACCGCCCCGGCCAGTCCCGGCATCGCTTCGTACCCGCGGTGCCGGGACTGGCCGCACTCAGAGGCTACCGGCGCGGTCGGCTGCGCGGCGACGTGGTGGCCGGTGTGACGGTCGCGGCGTACCTGGTGCCGCAGGTGATGGCGTACGCCGGCGTCGCGGGCCTGCCGCCGGTCGCGGGCCTGTGGGCGATCCTGCCGTCGATCGGGGTGTACGCGCTTCTCGGCTCGTCCCGGCTGCTGTCGGTCGGCCCCGAGTCGACGACCGCGCTGATGACGGCCGCCGTGGTCGGCCCGCTCGCGGGCGGAAACGCCGGGCGCTACGCCGTTCTCGCCGCGACGCTCGCCGTCGTGATCGGTGGACTGTGCCTGATGGCGTGGACGGTGCGGCTCGGCTTCGTCGCCGACCTGCTCTCGAAGCCCGTCCTGATCGGGTATCTGGCCGGGGTCGCCCTGATCATGATGGTGGGCCAGCTGACGAAGCTCACCGGTGTCCCGGTGGCGGGCGAGCGCTTCTTCCCACAGCTGTGGTCCTTCGGCCGGCACGTGTCCGAGGTGAACGTGGCCGTCACCGTCTTCAGCGCCGTTGCCCTGCTCTTCCTGTTCGCCATGGCGCACTACTTCCCCTGGCTGCCGGGCCCCCTGCTGGCCGTCGTCCTGGGCACGGCGGCGGTGGCCGCGTTCAACCTGGAGCAGCACGGCATCCACGCGATCGGAGCGGTCCCCGGTGGACTGCCCGAACTCTCCCGGCCGGACCTGCGTGAGCTGGACGAACTGGTGTTGCCCGCTGCCGGAGTGCTGCTGGTCGGCTACACCGACATGGTCCTCACCGCGCGCGCCTTCGCCTCCGGCCACAACGGGGAACACCTCGACGCCGACCAGGAACTGCTCGCTCTGGGAACCTCGAACCTCGGCGCCGGCCTGTTCTCCGGTTTCCCGGTGAGCAGCAGCGCCAGCCGCACCGCACTCGCCCGGTCCTCCGGCGGACGCACCCAGGTGTACACGCTCGTCGCCGGAGCATGCGTCCTCGCGGTGCTGCTGTTCCTCGGCCCGCTACTGGAGCACCTGCCGGTGGCCGTGCTCGGTGCCGTCGTGGTCTTCGCCCTCGATGGCCGCCTTGGCCGTGTCGACGACGGCCACAATGTCGCCGCGGGCCACCCGGTCGCCGGGGCCGACCAGCCACTCCAAGAGCGTTCCCTCGGTCATGTCGGCGCCGAGCGCGGGCATGGTGAACTCGGCCATGTCAACCGACCGCCCGCCGGGCCGCCGCCACGATGCCGTCGACCTGCGGCAGGGCGGCCTCTTCCAACTGCCGGGCGTAGGGCACCGGCACCTCGGCCCCGCAGACCCGTTCCACCGGCGCGTCCAGCTCGTAGAACCCCTGCTCGGTGATCCGCGCCGCCACCTCTGCCGACAGCCCGCCGGTGCGCCAGCCCTCGTCGACCAGCACCGCCCGGTGGGTCCGGCGGATCGAGCCGAGCACGGTCGCATCGTCCAGCGGGCGGAGCGTCCGGAGGTCGACCACCTCGGCGTCGACGCCGTCGCCGGCCAGCCGTTCCGCGGCCTTCAGGGCCTTGCCGAGCGAGCCACCGTACGTGATCAGGCTGACGTCGCTGCCGGGCTGGCGCACCGCCGCGCTGTCCAGGTCCACCGGCCCGGCTCCGGGCGGTAGCGTGCCGGAGGCGTTGTAGAGCGAGCCGTGCTCGAAGATCACCACCGGGTCGGGGTCGGCGAGGGCCGGCGCCAGCATGTACCGGGCGTCCGCCAGAGTGGCGGGGGCCAGCACCCGGATGCCGGGGATGTGGGCGTACCAGCCTTCGAGGCTGTGCGAGTGCTGGGCTGCCAGTTGGCGGCCGGCCCCCGTGGTCATCCGGATCACCAGAGGGACGGCGACCTGCCCGCCGGACATGTGCAGCAGGGTCGCGGCGTTGTTCAGGATCTGGTCCAGGGCCAGCAGGCTGAAGTTGACGGTCATCACCTCGACGATCGGCCGCAGGCCCGCGATGGCCGCGCCGATCCCGACCCCGACGAAGGCCGACTCGGACAGCGGCGTGTCTCGGATCCGCTCCGGCCCGAACTCGTCGAGCAAGCCGAGGCTGACCCCGAAGGCGCCCCCGTAGCGGCCGACCTCCTCGCCCATCAGGAACACCCGCTCGTCGGCCGCCAGCGCCTCGCGCATCGCCTCCCGGAGCGCCTCGCGGTAGGTGATCGGTTCCGGGGCCGCCTTCGCCCCGGTCACGACGGGGCTCCGCTCGGTGTGCGGACGAAGCGCAGCAGGTCCTCCGGGGGTTCGAGCCCGCCCTTGCGGGCTTCCGCCTCGGCCTGCCCCAGCTCCTCGGCGATCTCCTTCTCGACGAGGTCGAGCCCGGCGTCGTCGAACCCGTCCTCGCTGCGTATCCGGTCGACGAGTTGGGCGACCGGATCACGCTCCTTCCAGCGTTCGATCTCGGCCTTGTCGCGGTAGAGGTCAGGGTCGTACATCGAGTGCGCCCGGAAGCGGTAGGTGCGCAGCTCCAGGAAGTACGGGCCACCGCCCTCGCGGACGGCCTGCGCCGCGCGCCGGGCGGCGTGCTCGACGGCGAGGACGTCCATCCCGTCCACGGCCCAGGCGACCAGGCCGTACGAGGCCGCGCGTGCCGCCAGGTCGATCTGGGCGTGCTCGCGGACCAGCGGGGTGCCCATGGCGTAGAGGTTGTTCTCACAGATCAGCAACAGGGGAAGGTCCCACAGGGCCGCCAGGTTGGCGGTCTCGTGGAACTCGCCCTCGGCGAAGGCCCCGTCGCCGAAGAAGCAGCACGCAAGCCGGGGTTCGCCGCGCATCCGGTCGGCCAGGGCCAGTCCGGCCGCCACCGGCAGGCCGCCGGCGACGATGCCGTGACCGCCGTTGCGCCGCCACCAACCTGGAGCCGATCACCTGACGGCCCACAGACCCTGCCGACAACCCGTCGCCAAGGCCGTCCGAGGAGGACCCGGCAGGCCAGCTCGGGAGGGCCCGGTGGTTGCTGGGGAATCAGTCCGTCACGGGCGGCTCCGAAGGCTGGTGACACATGGATCTCCGACTACGACGGAGTCCCGTCATGCCCCCTTCGCCGCAACAGCACCAGGCTGCGCGTCCTGCGGATCTACCCGCGGTGCGACCAGAAGACCGCCGTCCAGTTCCTGGACTACGTCCTGGAGCGCTACCGTTTCGCGTCGGGGTCGTCCAGACGGACAACGGCGCGGAGTTCCAGTCCGCCTTCCACTGGCACGTGCTCGACAAGGGCATCGCCCACACGTACATCAAGCCGGCGTCCCCGCACCTCAACGGCAAGGTCGAACGTCCCACACCGCATCGACGCCGAGGAGTTCTACCGCATGCTCGCCGGTGTCGTCATCGACGACACCGGCGCCCTGAACGACAAACTCCGAGAATGGGAGGACTACTACAACTTCCACCGCCCACACGGCGCTCTCGACGGCCAGACGCCCTACGAACGCCCCAAGCGGAAGACCGAGACCCACGTGTAACCGAGCTCCGGCAGATGCACACCTAGCCCGACGCCCCGCACCGGCCGCCGCGGGCGCACCGTCGAGGCCCGGGCCCGGATCACGCACACCGGTAGCGAGCGCATCGACGCCGAGGCGAGCGCCGAGCAGACCGCCGCGATCGCGGCCCGCGAAGTGCCTTCCGGCTGGGCTGACAGAGACTTTCGACAAGCCTCGTCTTCCCTGCGTGGAAGGCGCTTTCGCGTTCCCGGCCACGATCTGGAAACCGCCACCGGTGAAACGCCCGGGCTGGCTCACCGGTTCAAGCCAAGCCGCGGGCGCCTCGCCAGCGGTCTACCGTCACGTGCGGTATCGCGAGAACCGTGGGGCGAGATTCCCCCCGGCGGCCCGACTACTAGGCCAGGGCGAGAAAGAACTTCTCGTCCGCGCCGCCATTGGCGTTGATCTGGCAGTTCACCGTTCCCCCGGGGCCGGTGGCGGTGGTTACCCCGCTGCCGGTCACCAGGCGCAGGTAGATGTTCGGGAAGGCTGTCGCCGATCCGAAGGAGAACGAACCGTCAGACTGGGGGAGAAGCTTGTACATCTCGTAGGAGAAGGCGCCGAATTGGCAGTTGACCGTTCCTCCTCCAGCCATGGTGGTGGGGACCCCGGAGCCCTCCATGCGCAGGAACACGTTCGGGAAGGCCACCGACTCGAAGGCGTACGAACCGTCGCTCTGCGGCCGGACTCTGAACGACGTCAAGGGGCCGGTGCCGTACTGACAGTTGACCTTCCCCGCTCCGCCGCCGGCGAAAGCGGTCACTCCGGTCCCGTCCATGCGCAGGTACACGTTCGGATAGTGCGTCGACTGGATCGTGATCGGCGCGTCTCCGAGCTTTGCGAGGTCAGCTGCTGACAGCGACATGATGGCCTCTCTCTCCTTCGGTCTGGGCGTATCGCGGACGAGTCGAGCGTGCACCGCTGCCGGCAGCCTTTGCGGCGCCGAATGCGAGGCTGGAGGAGGGCATCAAGTTCAGTACTTGCGGCGTCAGCCGACAGGAGTCTTTTGAGCCGAACTGCGCGTTCCCGTCAGCCCCATGAGCCACTTTCCATAAATGAGAAACCCCGCCGAATGGCAGGGCAAGGCGGCATTTACAGCCGCCACTCATCTTTTCCGCCCCCTCTTGCCTTTCCTGCTGCCGCAGGCTCTGAGCCGACTGTAATCCGACAGGTACACACTGTCTAGACTCGGTGCTTCAGTAAAGCCGTCCGGATCATGGAATTGATACAAGAAAGCGCCTTGACCTGGGATTATCGGCTTGCCAAAGAAGTCCCAATCAAGGCCGCAATGGCCAAGGCCACCTACCGCCGCACGGCCGTCGCCCCGCTCGATGAACTGACCCCCTTCCCGGGGGCGCCGTCCTGCTGCTCCGGCGGACCACCGAAATGCCCGCCGACCTCCGCCCGCTGGTCTACCACACCCGCAAGGCCGCCGAGAGCATCAGCGAGCTGACCACCTACCACCTCGACCTCGGCGACAACCAGGCCGAAGCACTCGACTCCGTCACCAAGCTCACCCTCGCCGGCTCCGAACTCGACCTCGACGCCCTCCTCACCATCGGCGTCACGGCCCCGTCCCACTGCCCCGGCCGCTGTTCGGCGAGCGGCCCCGGAGCGGGAAGTCGGTCCCTCCGACTTCCCGCTCCGCCCCTGCGTGTAGGGGGCCGGTACGCTCCGGAGATGACCGACCACGACATCGCCCAGCCCCTCTTCCGCCACCAGGTCGTCCAGGCGGTCTCCGCGCTGGCCGATCCTGCCTTACCGCGTGAAGTGCGGCTCGACCCGGCCAAGTTCGAGGAACTCGACTACACCGTCTGCGTCCTGTTCGACGAGTTCTGCGACGCCGACGAGCCCTTCCCCTGGCTCGGTCGGAGCCTGCGCACGGAGGAGGAGGTCGAGCTGATGGCCGCCCTCGGCGTCGCCTACACCGCCGTCCAGGACGCGCTCCTCCCCTCCGCCCCCGACGCCGCCCACCTCGACGCCCCCGGCTGGCCCGCCGTCGTCGCCGCGGCCGCCCGCCTCGCCCCGCTGCTCGCGGCCAACGACGCGGCGGCGTGAGCAGGAAGTCGGCCGGGCCGCCTTCCTGCTCACCGGGCACGTCCCGCGTTACGGGACGGCAGCCCAGTTCTGGGTCTTGACCCGGCTGTCCGCCCCGCGGATCTGCGCATCGTCACCGGCCTGGCTGCCGGGGCAGTCGAGAGCCGAGTAGCCGTTGTCGGTGGTGATCGTCAGGGTGCCACTGGTGTTCTGGGTGACCCTCCACTTCTGGTACCGGTCCGACGGGTTGTACGGCCGCAGGACAGCCCGAGGGGGATTCGAGAAGTCCGCGGTCAGGGTGAGCGAGGCGGAACAGTTGTCGTAGATCCGCACCGTGCCGTCGGGGTTCGGGTCCAGCCGCCAGCGCTGCGAAGGGCGGGAGGCGTCGGAGGCGTTGAGGGCGCCGCGCGGGCGGTTGGTCGCGGCGCAGCCGCCGTCGCGTTCCAGCGCCAGGCCGTTGCCGTCGGTGAGGCTGTAGTACCGGCCGTCGCCGACGACGGGTCCGTAGTCGATGGCGTGCCGGGCCGGGTGGTCGAGCGCGGCGCCGGTGGTGGCGAGCGGCGGGACGGCGGCGGGGCGGGTGTTCCTGAAGTACTCGGCGAAGGTGTTGGGCCTGTTCGCGGCGAGCGCCTTGATGGTGGCGTCCCAGCCTCCGTCGGTCTTCCGCCACAGGTCGAGCAGCGCACCGGTGATGTTGCCGGAGACCAGGTCGCCGACGTCCCAGCCGCCGCCGTAGGTGAAGGCGGTGCTGCTCCCGTTCGACCACACGTAGCGGTTGTCACCGAGCAGGTAGGCGGCGGTGGCGTCGGCGAAGCCCTCGACCCACGCGCAGGAGGCGCGGGTGGTGGCCGCCCAGATGTAGTGGTCGCCGCAGACGCTGTCGGCCGGCATCGTGCCGTTGTAGAGGCGGTGCATCAGGAAGTGGCCGCCCTCGTGCAGCACGGTGTGCTCGGAGTCGGGGTCGGTGTCGGGGAGGTGGATCGTGTTGTCGAGGGTGTACACCGGTCCGAAGGTGGAGCCGGGGTACCACTGGTAGGTGAGTTCGGTGCACGTGGCGGGGTTCGACTCCTGCGCGGTCCAGCAGGGACCGCCCGGGTTGGCGCGGCCCTGCCACAGGGTGTTGACGGTGTCGAAGACGTGGAAGGCCCGGGACCAGTCGGTCGAGAGCCTGGTGGTCCCGGTGTCGACGCTGGCGGAGACGTCGTACGCGAAGGACCCGACCCCGCTCCACGTGTCGCCGTTCTTGTCCACCACCTTCCACAGCCGGTTGTTCTCCGCCTTGACGGTCACCCACATGATCTCCATCGTCGTGGGGACGGCGGGGGTGTAGCAGGCTTTGATGCTTCCGTCGGAGGAGGTGTACGCCACGTCGGAGTTGAGCCGGCGGGCGGGGGTGGTCATCGTCTCGCGCCCCCACAGCTCGATGTTGGCGTTGCGCACGGGCTTGGTGCGGACGGGCTTGTCCGGACCCTCCTCCGCGTTCGGGTAGTCGTAGACGAGCTTGCCGCTCATGCAGACCGGGGCCACGGCGGCAGCGGCGGGGGCCGCCGCGAGCGGGACGGCCGCCTCGGCGGCGAGCAGCGCCGTGCCGAAGGCGGCGAGGCGGCGGGTCAGGCGCGTGCGCGAGGGTGTGGCCATCGAGGTCCTCTCGGTGGGCGGGTGCACCGGGGTCCGGTGGGACGCCGGGGAGTGCGGGGCGGCACCGGGCCGCCGAACGGCCGGCCGGATGCCGGCGCCACCGTTCGGTGGCAGTCGTTCCGGTTGTGGCGGTTCCGCTTGAGCATGTCCATGGTCGGTACACGGCCCGGCTCACGGAAAGGGCGCGCGGAAGCACTCACGAGCGCCCGGCGCACCGGGCGCACTCCGCCCTGATGCCGCGTCAGGCAGCAGGCAGCGCGGCACCGTCCAGCGGTGGAGCACCACCTCATGCGACACCGGCTTCCGCGGACGGCTCGGGGGCGCCGAGGTCCACCATCAACTCGTCGGTGACGACCTGGACAACGTGCTTGCGGGCGTAGCCGGCGACGGCGAGGGAGAGCTTCGGTTCCGCGCGACCGGCGTGACGGGAGGTGGCCGCGAAGTGGTGCACGAGGCCGGGGGTGGTGCACCCCCGTCCGAGCCATCCCACGCGAACCCCGGACCGGTCCGTTCGGCCTTCGCCACCACGCGACGTTGCCGACGAGCCGTCAGACGGGATGTCGAGGCGGGGCCGGGCCTGCGCGAGGGTGCGGCATCTGCACGATGCTTGCTGCTCCGTTCTCCGCCATGCGGCCGAGAATCGCGGGCTCCCGTCATCCTCGGAGACGATGTGTCGCTACGTCGCGGAGATGACATCGCCTCAGCCTTCGCGGCGAGGCCGGATCCCCGTTCTGCGATCTACCGTCTCCGCATGACCAGACTCCGCCGTACCTCCGTGGCCGCCGTGCTCGCCCTCGTCCTGCCGTTGCCGATCGCCGGGGCGAGTTCGGCGTTCGCAGCGCCCGGGCCCGTCGCCACCACCGCCCCCGTCGCGCAGGCGTCCACCGCAAGTCTCGATCTGCCCCGGCCGACGGGGTGGCAGCCCGTCGGCCGCAGCACGCTGCACCTCGTCGACGGGGACCGCCCGGACCCGTGGGTGCCGTCCGCGGGGGCACGGCAGTTGATGGTGTCGATGTACTACCCGGCCCGCCCCGGGACGGGCGGGCCGGCGACGCCGTACCTGACCACCGAGGAGGCCCGGTTGCTGCTGGACTTCCAGGTGCCGGGCGGCAACATACCGCCCGAGGCGGCCACCGGCCTCCACCCGTGGGCCCGTACCGACGCGCGCCCGGCGCCGGGCAGGTTCCCACTCGTCGTCCTCTCGCCCGGGTTCACGCTTCCACGTGCCACGCTTACCGGCCTCGCCGAGGACCTGGCCAGCCGCGGGTACGTCGTCGCCGCCGTCGACCACACCTACGAGACCTCCGGCACCACCTTCCCGGACGGGCGCACCCTGCCCTGCGCCCTCTGCAAGGACCCGGCCCCCGACACGTTCGCGGCCGTCCCCCCGAGCCGGGCCAAGGACATCTCCTTCGTCCTCGACCAGCTGACCGGCCCCCGCCCGGCCTGGCCGTACGCCCACATGATCGACCGGGACCGGATCGGCATGGCCGGGCACTCCATCGGCGGTAACTCCGCAGCCAGCACGATGGCCGTCGACCAGCGGATCCGCGCCGGGGTCAACATGGACGGCAAGTTCTTCGATCCGTTTCCCGCCGGCGGGCTGGGCGGACGGCCCTTCCTGATGCTCGGCACCCAGTCCGTTCACAACCCCTCGGGCTGGGACACCAGTTGGAACGATGCCTGGGCGCACATGGACGGCTGGAAGCGCTGGCTGTCCGTGACCGGCTCCGACCACGGGAGCTTCACCGACGGTCCGCTCATCGGGGCTCGCGCGGGCCTGCCCGACCCCGAAGCGACGCTTGCCCCGCTGCGCGCCGAGAAGATCACCCGGGCCTACGTCGGTGCCTTCTTCGACCTGCATCTGAAGGGCATCCCGCAGCGGTTGCTCGACCGTCCGTCGGCGGCGTACCCGGAGGTCGTCTTCCAGCAGCCCTGACGGGGCCTTCGATCCTTCCCGGAGATCACGGAATCCGAAACGGACATCCGGCCCTCGTACGCGAGCCGGCCGGGTGCCGTCCAGCGCGACTGTTCGCTGACGGCACCCGGCCTCGCGGACCGCGGGGGGACCTACCAGCGGCTGCGCGACGGCGTGGAGGCGAGCTTGGCGCTGAGCGCCGAGAGGAAGGTCGGGAGCTTGTCGACCATGGCCTTGGGGACCGGGGTGGTCTGGACGCTGCCCCTGCGCACGTCCTCGACGACGAGCGTGTAGGTGCCGTTCTCCTCGACGAGTTCGGCGGCGAAGAGCAGTGTCTGGGTTGAGGTTTCCATCGGGGTCCTAGGCTTGGGCGTCGTTGAGCCAGGCGGTCCACGCCTTGGTGGCCTGGTGCTCGTCGGCGTCCTCGGCGAACAGGTGGTGGCCCAGCCAGATCGGCCACTTCCAGGTGCTGCCGTTGAAGAACCGGTACAGCGCGTCGGGGCCGCGCAGGCCGACGAAGTCGGTGCTGAGCCAGTCCACGACCACCTCCACGGGGCCGCCGTCCGGGCCCGGGACGAGGAGTGGGAACCGGTCGCCGACGGCCGCGTCGTCGGCGAGGCCGAGGCGTCGGCGCAGGGCGGCGAAGTCGGCCGAGTCGGCGGTGGGTTCGGGGCGCTGGGCCCTGACGTAGACGGCGGGGCGGCCGGCGAAGTGCCGCAGGTACTCGGCGAGGGCGTGCTGGTAGAAGTCGACGTGCTTCTCGGCCGCGTCCGACTTGGTGTCCCAGGCCCAGGTGTCGTCGACGACGCCCGTGTGCACCCAGTGGATTCCCATCCGCAGGTGGCTCGTTCCGCCGCCAGCCGGCTCGATGTGGTAGCTGAGCGTGTTGGAGAACCCGCCGTCCTGGGTCGCCCGGACGGCGAAGTGGTGCGGCGGCTCCCAGGCCACGACGGTGGAGTCACCCCGGCTGACCTTCCCGCCGACGCGCGGCTCGACCTCCATCGGGTACAGCCAGCCCAGGTTGCCGGCGCCGGTGGCGACCGCGTGCCAGACCTGCTCGGGCGTGGCGGGCAGGTCCTGCTCCCGGCGGACCTCGAACTCTCGGGCCATGGTCGGTACTCCTTCGTCGTCGTTCATGGGTCAGTAGGTGAGCGGGAGGGCGCTCAGCCGCCGTTGCAGCGGGTTGGGCCGCCATTCGAGGGCGGCCCCGCCGGCGGCCTCGTCGGCCAGTCGCAGCTGCGGGAACCGGCGGACCAGCGTGCCGATGGCCACCTCCGCCTGGAGCTTGGCCAGCGGGCCGCCGAGGCAGAAGTGCGGGCCGTGGCCGAAGCTCAGGTGCCGGTTGCCGGGGCGGGACAGGTCGAGCCGTTCGGGGTCCTCGAAGCGCTCGGGATCACGGTTGGTCGACGCCAGGAACAGGTACACCAACTCCCCCTCCCGCAGCGTCCGCCCGCCGATCCGGAGGTCCTCGGCGACGACCCGGACGATCGCCTGGGTCACCGTGTCGTAGCGGGCCAGTTCCTCGACGGCGCCGCGGATCAGCCCCGGGTCCGCACGCAGCCGGGCCAGCTGGTCCGGGTGGCGCAGCAGGGCGAGCACGCCGTTGCCGATCAGGTGGGTGGTGGTCTCGCCGCCCGCGGTGATCAGGACGAAGCAGGTGGACAGCAGTTCGGAGTCGGTGAGCCGGTCGTCCTGCGCCTGGGTGGCGACCAGGGCGCTGATCAGGTCGTCGCCCGGTTCGGCCCGGCGCCGGCGGACGAGCCGGGCGAGGTACTCCTCGTACTGCCCGATCGCCTCCTCGGACTTGTCGATGTCCTCGCCCAGCCGGCTGAAGCGGCGGAACCAGGTCTCGACCTGCGGGCGGTCCTCGGGCGGGATGCCGAAGAGCTCGCAGGTGACGGACAGCGGCATCGGGGCGGCGACCGCCCCGATCAGGTCCATCGTCGGCCCCGCCGCGACCGCCTCGTCGACGAGCCGGTCGACGATGCGCTGGATGCCGTCGCGCAGGGCTTCGACACGCCGGGCGGTGAAGGCCCGGTTGGCCAGCCTGCGCAGCCGGGCGTGGTCCGGCGGGTCGGTGTTGGTCATCACCCGGCCGAGCCGGTCGGTGAGTCGGCTGAGGGCCTTCAGGTCGCCGCCGAGCGCGCCGTAGGCACGGGTCATCCGGTCACGGTCGTTGGACAGCCGCAGGTCGCCGAGCGCCGCCTCGACGTCGGCGTACCGGGTGAGGTACCAGATGCCCTGGGCACTGCGGTGGACGGGGCTCTCGCGCCGCATGCGGGCGTAGAAGGGGTACGGGTCCCGCCGGGCGTCGGGGGTGAGCAGCGCCGCGGCGAGGTCGGCGGACGGGGCGGGGTCGGCGGACGGGGCGAGGCCCGCCGCGGGGCGGGCCTCGTCCGTGGTGTCGGTCTTGTTCACTACGCGCCGCGCTACCGCTGGGCGTCCATGGCGTCGGCAAGGCTCCTGGGCCGCATGTCGGTCCAGGCCTGCTCGACGTACTCCAGGCAGGCGGCGTGGGTGTCGGGGCCGTGGGCGACGGTCCAGCCCTCGGGGACGTCCGCGAACTGCGGCCAGAGCGAGTGCTGGTTCTCGTCGTTGACGAGCACGAGGAAGGTGCCGTCCTGGTCGTCGAAGGGGTTGGTCATGGGAATCAGTCCTCCTGGTGGGAATGGGTGGTGTCGCCGGTCGCCTCGGTGATCCTGGCGGCCAGGATCGGCCCGATCTGGGCCAGTGAGCCGGCTTGGGTCATCCGGTCGTGCCGGGTGGTGATCTCGTGGGACTCGATCCGGCCGGCGACGTACGGACGCCAGATCTCGGGCTTGGCGTTGTCCTCGGCCCGGTCGATCGTGGAGTTGAACAGCAGCAGGTCTCCTTCGAACCTGCCGGGGACGAAGTCGACCGCCAGCTTCGCGTTGTTGATCATGATCTGGACGATGACCTCGATCTGCCGCTCGGTCAGGCCCTGCAGCGCGCTGCCCCGCCGGTTCAGGACCTCGGCGACCTCGGCGTAGGTCACCACCTGGTCGCCCAGCTCGTCCGGGTCGACGTCGAGCACACCGACGAGCACGTCCCGCTCGGTGGGCACCGGCACCTCCTCGAACTGCACGTCCTTCACCGGGTAGGCGTCGAGGATCGCCAGCAGCGCGGTCCGCTCGCCGCGCGACTGCAGCTCGCAGGCCACCGCGTGGGCGACCAGCCCGCCCGCGGACCAGCCGAGCAGCAGGTACGGGCCCTCCGGCCGGATCTTCTGGATCTGGTCGGCATAGTCGGCCGCCATCTCCTCGAAGGACGTCGGCAGCGGTTCGGGCCGGCCGAGGCCGCGCGCCTGGATCGCGTAGACCGGGTGCTGCGGGCCGAGGTGGTTCAGCAGCCCGCTGTACGACCAGCTGATGCCGCCGCCGGGGTGGATGCAGAACAGCGGCGTGCTGGTCCCGGTCGAACGCAGCGGCAGCACCACGTCCAACGCGTCGTCGGGATTGTCCATGACCAGGCGCTCGGTGAGACCGGCCACGGTCGGTGCCTCGAACAGCATGCGCAGGCCCAACTCCAGGCCGAGGGTCTCGCGGACCCGGGAGGCGAGGCGGGCGGCCAGCAGCGAGTGCCCGCCGAGGTCGAAGAAGTTGTCGTCGATCCGCACCTGCTCCCGGCCGAGGACCTCGGCGAACAGGCCGCACAGCAGCTGCTCCTGCGGCGTCCGGGGGCCGCGCCCGGCGTCCGACACCCCGTACTCGGGGGCCGGCAGGGCGGCCCGGTCGAGCTTTCCGTTGGCGGTCAGCGGCAGCGCGTCCACGGTGACGAACGCCGCCGGCACCATGTAGTCGGGCAGTTCGCGGCGCAGCCGGCCGGACAGCTCGCCCGTCTCGGGCGCCCCCTCGGGGGTGGGCACCAGGTAGGCGACCAGCCGCTTGTCGCCCGGCCGGTCCTCACGGGCGACCACGGCCGCCTGGGCGACGCCCGGGCAGCCCGCCAGGACCACCTCGATCTCTCCGGGCTCGATCCGCAGGCCGCGCAGCTTGACCTGGTGGTCGGCGCGTCCGGCGAACTCCAGCGTGCTGTCGGGACGCCACCACGCCAGGTCGCCGGTGCGGTACATCCGGCTCCCGGGCGGCCCGTACGGGTCGGCGGTGAAGCGCTCCGCCGTCAGGCCGGGCCGGCCGAGGTAGCCGCGGGCCACACCCGTCCCCGCGAGGTACAGCTCGCCGACCATGCCGGTCGGCACCGGCCGCAGCCGGGCGTCGAGCACGTAGGCGCGCATGTTCGCCATCGGCCCGCCGATCGGCACGGTCGCGGCGTGCTCGGGGAGGGTGCGCACCGGGTGGCAGGTGGCCAGGGTGGTGGCCTCGGTGGGCCCGTAGCCGTTGACCACCTCGATGCCGGGGCAGGCCGCCAGCACCCGGGCGACGGCGGCCGGGGAGACCACGTCACCGCCGGTCCACACCTCGCGCACCCCGGCGAGCAGGCCCGGCCGCTCCTCGGCGACCAGGCGGAACAGGCCCGCCGTCAGCCACAGTCCGGTCACCCCGTTCGCGGTGAGCGTGTGCTGGAGCAGGTCGAGGTCGAGCTGCTCGGGCGGTGCGACCACGACCCGGCCGCCGCCCAGCAGCGGCACCCACAGCTCGTAGGTGGAGAGGTCGAAGGCCGTCGGGGAGTGCATCAGCACCCGCTCGTGTCCGCCGCCCCGCCATTCGGGAGTGAGCGCGAGACCCACCACGTCACGGTGGGTGACGGCCACGCCCTTCGGCCGGCCGGTCGAGCCGGAGGTGTACATGATGTACGCCAACTGCCTCGGGTCACAGGGGACTTCCACGCAGGATGAGTCGGGCTCGGACTGCACCAGTGCGGTCAGCACCTCCTGGGTGAGCACCAGAGCGGCCCCGCTCTCCCGCAGGATCAGGTCGATCCGGGAGGAGGGGAAGCGCGAGTCGAGCGGCACGTAGGCGCCGCCCGCCTTGATGATCGCCAGGATCGCCACGACCAGCTCCGCCGAGCGGTCCAGCATGACCGCGACCGGCGTCTCCGGCCGCACGCCCTGGCGGATCAGAGCCCGCGCCAGGCGGTTGGCCCGCAGGTCGAGCTCCGCGTACGTCAGCTCGATACCGCCTGCCGCGACCGCGACCGCCTCCGGAGTGGCCCGTACCTGGCGGGCGAACAGCTCCGGCACCGCGGCCTCGGGCAGCTCGGCCGCGGCACCGTTGGACCCGGCGAGCAGTCGGCGGCGCTCCTCGTCGGACATGATGTCGATCCGGCTGATCGGCCGGTCGGGGTCGGCGACCGCCGCCCGCAGCAAGCGGGCCCAGCGCTCGAACAGCAGCTCCACGGTGGGTGCGTCGAACAGGTCGGTGGCGTACTCCACCGCGCCGACCAGACCGTCGGACCCACCGTCCGGGCGGAACTGCTCCGCCAGGCTGAACGTCAGGTCGACCCGTGAGGTCCCGGTCGGCGCTCCCAGGTGGCCGGTCTCCAGCCCCGGCAGCGCGAACTCGCCGAGCGGCGCGTTCTGCAGGGCCAGCATGATCTGGAACAGCGGGTGGTGGGCCAGCGACCGTACCGGGTTGACCACCTCGACCAGGTACTCGAACGGCACGTCCTGATGGTCGTACGCGGTGAGCGCCTTCTGCCGGACCCGGCCGAGCAGTTCGGCGAAGCCGGGGTCGCCGCCGGTGTCGGTGCGCAGCACCAGGGTGTTGACGAAGAACCCGACGAGCTCGTCCAGCGCCTGGTCGGTACGGCCGGCGATCGGACTGCCGATCGTGAGGTCCGTGCCGGCGCCGAGCCGGGTGAGCAGGGCGGCGAGGCCGGCCTGGAGCACCATGAACATGCTGGCGCCGCGCTCTGCGGCCAGGTCCCGCAGCGCCTGGTGCAGTTCGGCGTCCAGGCGGACCACCACCCGGTCGCCCAGCTGGGAGGCCACCGGCGGCCGGGGCCGGTCGGCGGGCAGCTGCACCTGCTGCGGGATTCCCGCCAACTCCTCCTTCCAGTAGGCCAGTTGCCGGGCGAACAGGCTGTCCGGGTCGGCGGCGTCACCGAGCAGGTCGCGTTGCCAAGCGGTGTAGTCGGCGTACTGCACCGGCAGCGGGGACCACTGCGGTTCCTCGCCCCGGCAGCGGGCCGCGTAGGCCGCGGCCAGGTCACCGGAGAGCGGGCCCATCGACCAGCCGTCGGCGGCGATGTGGTGCACCACGACCAGCAGCACGTGCCGGTCGGGGGCGAGGACGTACAGCTCCGCCCGGACCGGCGGCTCCGCAGCCAGGTCGAAGCCGCGTTGGGCCGTCTCCGCCAGCCGCTCGGCCAGCCTGCGCTCGTCCAGCTCGACCACCGGCAGTGCCGGGTGCGCCCGGTCGGCGCTCAGCACGACCTGGTACGGCACGCCGTCGGTCTCGCGGAAGACCGTCCGCAGGCTCTCGTGCCGGGCGACCACGTCCGCGAGCGCGGCGTGCAGGGCCGAGCGGTCGAGGCCGCCGGTCAGGCTCAGCGCGAGCGGCATGTTGTAGGTGGCGCTCGGCCCGTCCATCCGGTGCAGGAACCACAGACGGCGCTGGGCGAAGGACAGCGGCACGCGCTCCGGGCGGGGCCGGGCGGTCAGCGCGGGCCGCGCCGCTCCGGAGCCGTCCAGGCGGGCCGCCAGCCCGGCCACGGTCGGAGTCTCGAACAGCGTCCGGACCTCCAGCTCCGCACCGAGGGTCGCCCGGACCCGGGAGGCCAGGCGCGTCGCCAGCAGCGAGTGCCCGCCCAGGTCGAAGAAGCTGTCGTCGACACCGACCTGCGCCAGGCCGAGCACCTCGGCGAACAGCTCGGCGAGGAGCTGCTCCTGCGGGGTGCGCGGTGCCCGCCCGGCCGCGGCCGGACCGAGGTCGGGGGCGGGCAGCGCACGGCGGTCGAGCTTGCCGCTGGCCGTCAGCGGCAGCGTCTCCAGCGCCACGAACGCCGACGGGACCAGGTAGTCGGGCAGCCGGCCCCGCAGCCAGTCGCGGAGTTCACCGAGGAGGGCACCGGTGCCCCGGCTGCCGGTCGGGCGGTTGGTCAGCGAGGACAGCGCCCGGCCCGCGCCCCGGGCCGGGCGGTACGGCTCGACCGGGGAGCCGTGGAGCGTCCGCGGGTCGGCGAAGACGACGTCCACGGCGTCGGCCGCGGTGGCCGACCAGGTGACGACCACCGAGCGGCCGAACTCCGACCCGAGGGCGTGGAAGTCCTCCGGGTCGGGAAGGTCGCCCTCCTCCGGGGCGTGCAGCCGTTCCCGCAGCTCGGCGAGCGAGCCGTCGCCGTTCTGCACCGCCCGGGCCAGGGCTGCCTCGCGCACCACACGGCGGTTCGGCACCCCGGTGATCCGCAGCACGCCGGCGGGCGGCTGGGCGAGCAGCTCGCACAGCTCGTCCGGCCCGGCAACCTGCCGTCCCCACTCCAGCTCGACGGACCGGTCCGGGGCCGCCGGGGTGGTCGGCGCCTTGTGCAGCGCCACGTCGTAGCGGTAGCGGGTCAGCTCGTTGTGGTGGCGGCCGCGCTTGACCTCCACGGCCACCGCACCGATGTCCGTGCCGTGCTCCCGCAGGGCGGTGAAGAAATCCGGGTCGACCAGGAGTTCCTTCTCCACCCGGACGGCCTGCTCCACCGCGCGGCGCACCGCGCCGAGGTCGGCCTCGGCTCCGGTCCGGTGCAGCTGGACGGCCGTGGCCAGCGGGCGCAGCAGTCGCAGGTTGCGGACGTCGCCGATGAAGAGTGCGCCGCCGGGGGCGAGCAGGCCCATCAGCTTCTCGATCACGTCGGCGAGGTAGTCGGCGGACGGGAAGTACTGCACCACGGAGTTGATCACGATGGTGTCGAACTGCCCGGCCTGGAGCCCGTCGGTGTCGTGTGCCGGGCGGGTCTGGAGCACCACGCGCTCGGCGAGGTCCGCCTGCCGGGCGACCTGGGCGGTCAGTGCGTCGATCGCGGTGGCGGAGAAGTCGGTCGCCCAGTAGGTCTCGCAGTGCGGTGCGATCTGCGAGAGGAGCAGTCCGGTCCCGACGCCGACCTCCAGAACCCTGCGGGGGTGCAGGGCCAGGATGCGGGCCACGGTGGCGTCCCGCCACTCCCTCATCTGCTCGACGGGAATCGGGCTCGCGTCGTAACTGCTGTTCCAGCCGACGAAGTTCTGGCCGAAGGCGGCCTCGCCGGGGGTGATGGGCAGGGCGTCGTAGATGTCCTGCCACTCGCCCACGTGGTCCGCTTCCAGGCGGCTGTCCCGGGCCTCCTCCTGTCGGGGGACGACGTAGCCGACGAGCCGGTCGTCCTGGGCGAGGACGGCGGCCCGGGCGACGGCGGGGTGCTCGGCAAGCGCCGCCTCGACCTCGCCCGGCTCGACGCGGAAGCCGCGCACCTTCGCCTGGTCGTCGGCGCGACCGACGTATTCCAGCTGGCCGTCGGCACGGAAGCGCACCAGGTCGCCGGTGCGGTACATCCGAGCACCCTCAGGCCCGAACGGGCAGGCCACGAACCGCCCCGCCGTCAGGCCCGGCCGGTTCAGGTAGCCGCGCGACAGCCCGGCGCCCGCGACGTACAGCTCACCCGGTACGCCGGGCGGCACCGGCCGCAGCCGGTCGTCCAACACGTACACCTGCGCGTTGGCGATCGGCCGGCCGATCGGCGGCACGCCCGCCCCTGAGGACAGCGGGTCGCTCATGGTCGCGCAGACCGTCGTCTCGGTCGGACCGTACGCGTTGATCATCCGACGGCCGGGCGCCCAGCGGACCACCAGCTCCGGCGGGCAGGCCTCGCCCGCCACGACCAGCGTCGACACGGTCACCGAGCCCTCCGGCACGGCGGCCAGGACGGACGGCGGCACGGTCACGTGGGTGACCTTGAGGTCCGGGTCGGTCAGCGCGGCGAGCGGCTCGGCCGCGGGCGGCAGCACCAGGGCGGCGCCGCGCAGCAGGGCGGTGTAGATCTCCGACACGGAGGCGTCGAAGCTGGGCGAGGCGAACTGGAGCACCCGGCTGTCGGGTTCGATCGCGAACCGCTCGATCTGGGCGGCGACCAGGCTGGCGACCCCGCCGTGGCTGACCACGACGCCCTTGGGGCGGCCGGTCGAGCCCGAGGTGTAGATCACGTAGGCCGGATGCCGCACATCGAGCGCGACCACGGGATCCGTGTCCGGCCAGTCCCCGTCGCCCACCATCGCCGGGTCGTCGACCACCACCGAGGGACGGGCGTCGTCGAGCATGAACGCGATCCGCGCCTTCGGGTACGCCGGATCCACCGGAAGGTACGCGGCCCCGGCCTTCAGCACACCCAGGACCGCCACCACCGACTCCACCGACCGCGGCAACGCCACCGCCACCAACTGCTCCGGCCCCACACCCCGCGCGATCAGCGCATGCGCGAACCGGTTCGCCCGAACGTTCAACTCGCGGTACGTCAACTCCACATCGCCGCACACCAACGCGACCGCATCCGGCGTCGCCGCCACCTGCGCCGCGAATGCCTGCGGCACCGGGACGGCGCCCACCTCACGGGCGGTCGCGTTGCCCCGCTCCAGCAGCCGGTGCCGCTCGTCGGCGTCGAGGAGGTCGATCCCGCCGATCGCCTGCTCCGG
Organism: Kitasatospora sp. NPDC101235; assembly: GCF_044767505.1. NCBI lineage: Bacteria > Bacillati > Actinomycetota > Actinomycetes > Kitasatosporales > Streptomycetaceae > Kitasatospora > Kitasatospora sp. NPDC101235. The sequence goes on along the minus strand of NZ_JBIWNZ010000004.1, from coordinate 413,576 downwards.
ATCCGCGGTGACCGCCTCCAGCAGCAGCGTCCAGCGCCGGACGAGGGCCTCGACCGTCGAGCGGTCGAACAGGTCGGTGGCGTACTCGGCCGCGCCGAGGATCCCGGCCGGGCTCCCGTCCGGACCGAACTGCTCGACCAGGCTCACCCCGAGGTCGAACTTGGCGGTTCCGGTGGCCACCGCGTAGGTGGCGACCTCCAGGCCGGGCAGTGAGAACCGGCCCATCGGCGCGTTCTGCACGGCCAGAATGGTCTGGAACAGCGGGTGGTGCGACAGCGACCGGGACGGGTTCAGCACCTCCACCAGGTGCTCGAACGGCACGTCCTGGTGCGCGTACGCCGACAGCGCCGTCTCCCGCACCCGCCCCAACAGCTCCGCGAAACTCGGATCCCCACTCGTGTCCGTCCGCAGCACCAGCGTGTTCACGAAGAACCCGACCAGGTCGTCCAGCGCCTCATCCGTACGCCCCGCGATCGGACTCCCGATCGGAATGTCCGTCCCTGCGCCCAACCGCGTGTACAGCGCCGCCAGCGCCGCCTGCAGCACCATGAACAGACTGGTGCCGGAGCGCCGCGCCAACTCGGTCAGAGCGGCGTGCAGTTCGGGGCTCAGCTCCAGGCCGACATGGTCCCCGCGCCATCCGGCCACGGCCGGCCGTGGCCGGTCGGCGGGCAGTTGGAGCAGCTCCGGCAGGTCGGACAGCTGCCGCTTCCAGTAGTCGAGCTGCTCGGCGAACCGGCTCCCGGGGTCGGCGACGTCGCCGAGCAGGTCGCGCTGCCAGAGGGTGTAGTCGGCGTACTGCACCGACAGGTTCGACCACCGCGGCACGCGACCCTCGCTCCGGGCGGCGTACGCCTCGGCCAGGTCGCGGGCCAGCGGGCCCGTGGACCAGCCGTCCCCGACGATGTGGTGCATCACCAGCAGCAGCACGTACTCGTCCGGCGCGACCGCGAAAAGCTCCGCCCGCAGCGGTGGTTCCGCAGCCAGGTCGAAGGGCTGCCGGGCGAACTCGGCCAGCCGCTCCGGAAGTTCGGCCCGGGACACCGCGGCCAGCCGGGCCCGGGGCCGGGCCTCGGCCGGGTCCAGGACGCGCTGGCACGGGACGCCGTCGACCTCCGGGAACACCGTCCGCAGGCTCTCGTGCCGCGCCGAGACGTCGGCCAGCGCCTCGCCCAACGCGGACCGGTCGAGCGTCCCGGTCAGCTGGAGCGCCAGCGGGATGTGGTAGGTCGCAGCGGTGCCGTCCATGCGGTGCAGGAACCAGAGCCGGCGCTGGGCGAAGGACAGCGGCACGTCCTCCGGCCGCTCCTGTGCGGTCAGCGCCGGGCGGGCCCGGCCGGCCCCGGCCAGCGCCTCGGCCAGACCCGCCACGGTGGGCGCCTGGAAGAGCGCGCGCAGCCCGACCTCCACGCCGAGCACCGAGCGCACCCGCGCGACCAGCCGGGTGGCGAGCAGGGAGTGCCCGCCCAGGTCGAAGAAGTCGTCGTCGACCCCGACCCGGGCCCGGCCCAGCACCTCGGCGAACAGCTCGCACAGGATCTGCTCCTGCGGCGTGCGCGGCGCCCGGCCCGCCTCCCTGGCCGTGGCCTCGGGCGCGGGCAACGCCGCCCGGTCCAACTTCCCGTTCGGCGTCAGCGGCAACACCTCCAGCAGCACGAACGCCGACGGCACCAGATAGTCCGGCAGGCGCTCGCGCAGGTGCGCCGCCAGCTCCGCCGGACGGACGGTCGCACCGGGACGGGCCGTCACGTAGCCGACGAGCCGGTCGTCCCCGACGAGGACGGCGGACTGCGCGACGGCGGGGTGCTCGGCCAGGGCCGCCTCGATCTCGCCGAGTTCGATGCGGAAGCCGCGCACCTTCACCTGCTGGTCGGCGCGGCCGACGTACTCCAGCTCGCCATCGACCCGACGCCGCGCCAGGTCGCCGGTGCGGTACATCCGCGCACCCTCCGGCCCGAACGGGCAGGCCACGAACCGCCCCGCCGTCAGGCCCGGCCGGTTCAGGTAGCCGCGCGACAGACCCGGGCCGGTGACGTACAACTCCCCTGCCACGCCCGGCGGTACGATGCGCAGCCGCTCGTCCAGCACGTACGCCCGGAAGCCCGCGACCGGCCGGCCGATCGGCGGCACGCCGGAGCCTGGGGAGAGCGGGTCGCTCATGGTCGCGCACACCGTGGTCTCGGTCGGACCGTACGCGTTGATCATCCGACGCCCGGGCGCCCAGCGCTCCACCAGCTCCGGCGGGCACGCCTCACCCGCCACCACCAGGGTGCCGGCCGTGACGTCGGCACTGTCCAGTGCTGCCAGGGCCGAGGGCGGCAGCGTCACGTGGGTGACGTCGAGCCGGCGGTCTGTCAGGGCCTCCAGCGGGGCCTCGGCAGGGGCCAGGACGAGGGCGGCGCCGGTGAGCAGGGCGCTGCACAGGTCCCAGAAGGACGCGTCGAAGCTGGGCGAGGCGAACTGGAGCACCCGGCTGCCCGGCATCACGCCGAGCCGCTCGATCTGTGCTCCCACCAGGCCCGACACGCCGGAGTGGCTGACCACGACGCCCTTGGGCCGACCGGTCGAGCCCGAGGTGTAGATCACGTACGCCGGATGCCGGACGTCGAGCGCGAGCTCGGGATCCGTGTCCGGCCAGTCTCCGTCGCCCACCATCGCCGGGTCGTCGACCACCAGCACCGGCTGGGCATCCGCCAGCATGAACGCGATCCGCGCCGCCGGGTACGCCGGATCCACCGGAAGGTACGCGGCCCCGGCCTTCAGCACACCCAGGACCGCCACCACCGACTCCACCGACCGCGGCAGCGCCACCGCCACCAACTGCTCCGGCCCCACACCCCGCGCGATCAGCGCATGCGCGAACCGGTTCGCCCTGGCATTCAACTGCCCGTACGTCAATGCGACATCGCCGCACACCAGCGCGACCGCGTCCGGCGTCGCCGCCACCTGCGCCGCCAGTAGCTCCGGCAGGCTCACCCCGGCCGCCCCGCCCTCGACGGCGGGCAGCAGCTCGCAGCGCTCCTCGGCGGACAGCAGGTCGATCCCGCCGATCGGCTGGTCGGGCGCGGCAGCGACCGCGGCCAGCAGCCTGGTCCACCGCGCGACCAGGGCCTCGACCGTCGAACGGTCGAACAGGTCGGTGCTGTACTCGACCGCACCGCTGAGCCCGGCCGGCGCGCCGTCGGGCCCGTGCTCCTCCGCGAACCCGAAGGTCAGGTCGAGCCGCGCGGTCCCGGTGAGCACGGCCACCCCGGAGACCTGGAGGCCCGGCAGCTCGAAATCACCTCCCGGCGCGTTCTGAACGACCAGCCCGGTCTGGAACAGCGGGTGGTGCGACAGCGACCGGGACGGATTCAGCGCCTCCACCAGGTGCTCGAACGGCACGTCCTGGTGCGCGTACGCCGACAGCGCCGTCTCCCGCACCCGCCCCAACAACTCGGCGAAACTCGGATCCCCACTCGTGTCCGTCCGCAGCACCAGCGTGTTCACGAAGAACCCGACCAGGTCGTCCAGCGCCTCATCCGTACGCCCCGCGATCGGACTCCCGATCGCGATGTCCGTGCCCGCACCCAACCGTGTGTACAGCGCCGCCAGCGCCGCCTGGAGCACCATGAACAGACTCGCACCCGAGCGTCGCGCCAACTCCACCAGCGCCGCGTGCAGTTCGGCGTCGATCCGGAGTTCCAGCAGGTCGCCGCTGTACGACATGGTGGCCGGGCGCGGCCGGTCGGCAGGCAGCTGCAGCTGTTCGGGCAGCCCGGCCAGCGCCTCGGTCCAGTAGGCGACCTGGCGGGCGAACACGCTGTCGGCGTCGCGCTCGTCGCCCAGGAGCTCGTGCTGCCACAGGGTGTAGTCGCCGTACGTCACCGGCAGCGGCGGCCAGGCCGGCGCCTCGCCACCCTGCCGGGTGGTGTAGGCGGTGGCCAGGTCACGGGCCAGCGGGCCCATGGACCAGCCGTCCCCGACGATGTGGTGCATCACCAGCAGCAGCACGTGCTCGTCCGGCGCGACCGCGAACAGCTCCGCCCGCAGCGGTACTTCCGAGGTCAGGTCGAAGCCCCGCACCGCCGCCTCGCGCAGCAGGGCGGGCACCTCCGCCTCGCCGGCCGCGCGCACCGTCAGCGGGACGGCGACCTCAGTGGTGTCCAGCACCCGCTGGTACGGCACTCCGGCGATGTGCGGGAAGACCGTGCGCAGGGTCTCGTGCCGGGCCACCACGTCCGCGAGCGCGGCGCTCAGCGCAGCCTGGTCGAGGTCACCGGACAGCCGCAGGGCCAGCGGCATGTGGTAGGTGGCGCTCGGCGCCCCGAACTGCTGGAGGAACCAGAGCCGGCGCTGTGCGAACGACAGCGGCATCGGTTCGCGGTGGGGCTGGGGCACCAGGGCCTGCCGCGCGGTGCCGGCGTCGTGCAGCCCGGCCGCCAGTCCGGCGGGTGTCGGGGTCCGGAACAGGCTGCGCAGCTCCAGCTCGACCCCGAGGGTCGCCCGGACCCGCGAGACCAGCCGGGTGGCGAGCAGGGAGTGCCCGCCCAGGTCGAAGAAGTCCTCCTCGACGCCGACCCGGGCCCGGCCCAGCACCTCGGCGAACAGCTCGCACAGGATCTGCTCCTGCGGCGTGCGCGGCGCCCGGCCCGCCTCCCTGGCCGTGGCCTCGGGCGCGGGCAACGCCGCCCGGTCCAACTTCCCGTTCGGCGTCAGCGGCAACGCCTCCAGCAGCACGAACACCGACGGCACCAGGTACTCCGGCACCCGGTCGCGCAGGTACGCCGCCAGCGCCACCGCGGTCGTCCCGGACCCGGCCAGGGGGACGACGTACGCGACGATCCGGTCCTCCCGGGCGAGCACCGCGACCTGGGCGACGCTAGGGTGGGCGGTCAGCTCGGCCTCGATCTCACCCGGCTCGATCCGGAACCCGCGCACCTTCACCTGGTGGTCGACCCGGCCGGCGAACTCCAGCTCGCCGTCGGCGCGCCAGCGCGCCAGGTCGCCGGTGCGGTACATCCGCGAACCGGCCGGCCCGTACGGGTCGGCGACGAAGCGCCCGGCGCTGAGCCCGGGCCGGTTCAGATAGCCACGGGCCAGCCCCGTCCCGCCGAGGTACAGCTCGCCCAGCACACCGGGGGCGACCGGCCGCAGGCACGAATCCAGCACGTAGGCACGGCAGTTGGCGATCGGGCGGCCGATCGGTACCGGCAGCGGGCAGTCGGCCGGGTCGGCCGGCAGCGAGTAGGCGGTGATCACATGGGTCTCGGCGGGCCCGTAGTGGTTGTGCAGCACCCGGCCCGGCCGACGGGACTGGAAGCGGCGCACGGCACCGCCCAGCCGCATCGCCTCGCCGGCCTGGGCGACCAACCGCAGGCTCGGCAGGTCCAGTCCGGCCTCCTCGGCGGCCTCGGCCAGTGCCTCGACCACCAGGTTCGGTGCGAACAGCTCGGCCACCTCGTGCCGGTCCAGCCAGCGGGCGAACAGCTCCGCGCTGCGGCGCTGCTCCTCGGTCGGCACCACCAGGGTCTTGCCGTACAGCAGCGCGGACAGCACCTCCTGCACCGAGACGTCGAAGCTGATCGCGGTGAACTGCGCGGTGCGCGTGCCGGGCTCGCCGCCGACGGCCCGGTGGTGCCACTCCAACAGGTTCAGCAGTCCGGCGGCGGGCATCACCACGGCCTTGGGCCGGCCGGTGGAGCCGGAGGTGTAGATGACGTAGGCCGGGTGCCGGGCGTCCACGGGGACGGCCGGATCGTGCTCCGGCTGCTCGTCGGACGGTGTGACGGCCGCGAGGTCGTCGAGCACCACGGCCGGGCGGGCGTCCTCCAGCATGTAGGCAATGCGGGCGGCCGGGTAGTCCGGGTCGATCGGCAGGTACGCCGCGCCCGTCTTGAGCACCGCGAGGACGGCGACCACCAGCTCGGCGGAGCGCGGCAGCCGCAGGGCGACGACCTGCTCCGGCCCCGCCCCGCGCGCGATCAGCGCGTGGGCCAGGCGGTTGGCCCGGCGGTTCAGCTCGCGGTAGGTCAGCGCGGTGTCCTCGAACACCACCGCCGGGGCCTCGGGGGTCGCCCGGACCCGTGCCTCGAACAGGGCGGGCAGGCCGGCGTCGGGAACCGGGCGGGCGGTGTCGTTGCGCTCGACCAGCAGCTCGTGCCGCTCCTCGGCGGTGAGGACGTCGATCCGGCTCAGCGGCCGCTCCGGATCGGCGACCACCGCCGCCAGCAGCCGCAGCCACCGGGCGACCAGCGTCTCCACCGTGGCGGGGTCGAACAGGTCGGTGCTGTACTCGACCCGCCCGACGATGCCCTCGGCCGGCCCGCCGGTGCCGCCGCGCTCCAGCAGGTGGAAGCCGAGGTCGAACATCGCGGTGGGTGTCCGTACCAGGAGGATCTCGGAGCGGAGCCCGTCCAGCGCGAACTCGGTGCGGGGCACGTTCTGCAGCGCGAGCAGCACCTGGAACAGCGGCTGACGGGCGAGCGACCGGGCCGGGTTGAGGGCCTCGACGACGTGCTCGAACGGCAGGTCCTGGTGCGCGTACGCGGCCAGGGCGCCCTCCCGGACCCGGGCCAGCAGCTCCGCGAAGGTCGGGTCGCCCGAGGTGTCGGTGCGCAGCACCAGGGTGTTGACGAAGAAGCCGACGAGGTCGTCCAGCGCCTGGTCCGTCCGGCCGGCGATCAGGCTGCCGACCGGGATGTCCGTGCCCGCGCCGAGCTTGTCCAGCAGCGATGCCAGGGCGGCCTGCAGCACCATGTACACGCTGGCACCGTGCTCCCGGCCCAGCCGGACCAGTCCGGCGTGCAGTTCGGCGTCCAGTTCGATCGCGAGGTGTCCTCCGGCGTAGGAGGGGGTCGCGGGACGGTGGCGGTCGGCAGGGAGCCGGATCTGCTCGGGCAGGTCGGCCAGCGTCCGCGTCCAGTGGGCCGTCTGGCGGGCGAACAGGCTGTCCGGGTCGGCCGCGTCGCCGAGCAACCGGTTCTGCCACAGGGTGTAGTCGGCGTACTGCACGGGCAGCGGCGCCCACTGCGGCTCCTCGCCCCGGCGGCGTGCCGCGTACGCGGTGGCCAGGTCGGCCGACAACGGGCCCAGCGACCAGCCGTCACCGGCGATGTGGTGCATCACCACCAGCAGCACGTGCTCGTCCGGCGCCGCCTCGAACAGCTCGGCGCGCAGCGGCGGTTCGGTCGCGAGGTCGAATCCGCGCGCCACCGCTGCCGCCAGCAGCCCCGGCAGGTCCGCCGTGCCCGCCCGGGTGACGGCCAGCCGGGGCGGGGCCGTCCCGGCGTCCAGCACCGCCTGGTGGGGCACCCCGTCGACCTGAGGGTAGATCGTGCGCAGGCTCTCGTGCCGGGCGACGACGTCGCCGAGCGCCGCCTGCAGGGCCGCCCGGTCGAGTTTGCCGGTCAGCCGCCACGCCAACGGCATGTTGTAGACCGAGCCTGCGCCCTCCAGCTGGTGCAGGAACCACAGCCGTCGCTGCGCGAACGACAGCGGCACCGGGTCGGGCCGCTCCGCGCGGCGCAGCGCGAGCCGCGCCCGGCCGGCCCCGCCGAGCCCGGCGGCCAGCCCGGCCACCGTCGGCGTCTCGAAGAGGGCGCGCAGCTCCAGTTCAACTCCGAGGGTCGCGCGTGCCCGGGCCACCAGCCGGGTGGCCAGCAGGGAGTGCCCGCCGAGGTCGAAGAAGTCGTCGTCGGCCCCGACCTCGGCCACGCCCAGCACCTCGGCGAACAGCTCCGCGAGGACCTGCTCCTGCGGGGTGCGCGGGGCCCGGCCGGTCCGCGCCGCGGTGTGGGCGGGCGCGGGCAGCGCGCGTCGGTCCAGCTTGCCGCTGGCCGTCAGCGGCAGGCTCTCCAGGAGCACGAAGGCGGCCGGGACCATGTAGTCCGGCAGTCGCTCGCGCAGGTGTGCCCGCAGCTCGTCCGGATGGAGCTCCGCCCCGGTTACGGGCACCAGGTAGGCGACCAGTCGGATGTCCTCCGCCCGGTCCTCCCGGACGATCACGGCGGCCTGCGCGACCTGCGGGTGTTCCGCCAGTGCCGCCTCGATCTCGCCGAGTTCGATCCGGAAGCCGCGCACCTTGACCTGGTCGTCGGTCCGGCCGAGGAACTCCAGGTTCCCTCCCCCAGCCTCCGGCCGGGGGGACCCCCAGGCACCCCACCGCACCAGGTCACCGGTGCGGTACATCCGTGATCCATGCGGCCCGAACGGGTCCGCCACGAACCGCGCCGCAGTCAGCCCCGGCCGGTTCAGGTAGCCGCGCGCCAGGCCCAGACCGGCGATGTACAGCTCACCCGGCACGCCCGCGGGCACCGGCTGCAACGCGGCGTCGAGCACGTACACCCGGACACCGCCGAGGGGCCGGCCGATCACCTGGTGCGGGCTCGACTCCAGCGGCGCGAAGACCGAGTCCACCGTGCACTCGGACGGCCCGTAGTAGTTCAGGGAGGACACCCCGTCGGCGGCCCGCAGCCGCTCCCACAGCTGCTCCGGAACGACCTCCCCGCCCAACCCGACCACCGACGGACGCCACCGCGGGTCATCCAACAGTCCGTGCTCGACCAGGACTTGCAGGTAGGACGGGGTGCCGCCGACAGTGTCCAGCCCGGCCCGCGCGGCGTACTCGAGGTAGGCGTCCGGGTCGGTCCAGGTCGCCTCGTCCAGGACGTGCAGCTCGTGGCCGGCGTACAGGGCGAGCAGCTGGTCGCAGGAGGCGTCGAACGACACGGACGTCGTCATCCCCACCCGCAGCCGCTCCTTCGTCCGTTGGGGGAACATCAGCGGCCGCTGGTTGGCGAACAGGTTGACCAGACCGCCGTGCGTCGACAACACACCCTTGGGCCGCCCGGTGGACCCGGAGGTGTAGATGACGTACGCCGGATGGCCCGGATCGATCGCCACCGCAGGGTCCGTGGCCCGGCAGTCCGCCACCAGCGCGGCGGTCTCCGGATCGTCGACCACCAGCCACCCGGCGGAACCGGCCTCCGGCAGCCGGCCCCGGGTGCGGGCGTCGGTCACCACCAGGACCGGCCGGGCGTCGTCGAGCATGTACCCGATCCGCGCGGCCGGGTACTCCGGATCGAGCGGGAGGTACGCCGCGCCGGTCTTCAGCACCGCGAGGATCGCCACCACCAGCTCGGCCGCCCTCGGCAGCGAAACCGCCACCAGCCGCTCCGGCCCTACACCCCGCGCGATCAGCGCGTGCGCCAGCCGGTTCGCCCGCGCGTCCAACTCCGCATACGTCAGCGACGCATCCGATGCCACCACCGCGAGGGCGTCCGGAATCGCCCGCACCTGAGCCCGGAACAGCTCCGGCAGGCTCTCGGTGAAGGCCGGGGCCTCCGGGCCGGTACCCAGTGCCGCCAGCTCGGCGCGTTCCTCGGCGGCGAGCAGGCCGAACCGGCTGAGCCGCCGCTGCGGGTCGGTGACCACGGCGCGGAGCAGCCGCTCCCACCGCCCGATCATCGTCTCGACGGTGGCCGGGTCGTACAGGTCACCGGCGTACTCGACGAAGCAGTCGATCCCCTCCGGAGTGGGGGCACCTCCCGGGCCGCCAGGCCCAGGGGGACCGTCCTGCGCGTGCCGCTCGGACATGGTGAAGATCAGGTCGAGCTTGGCGGTGGTCGACGTCAACGGCATGTCGCCGACGCGCAGCCCGGGCGGCGCGAAGTCGGCGCGGGGCGCGTTCTGCAGCACCAGCATGACCTGGAACAGCGGGTGGTGCGCCAGCGAGCGCATCGGGTTGAGGACTTCGACCAGGTGCTCGAACGGAAGGTCCTGGTTGGCGTACCCGGCCAGCGAGGTGTCCCGGACCCGGCCCAGCAGCTCGGCGAAGGTCGGATCGCCCGAGGTGTCGGTACGGAACACCAGGGTGTTGACGAAGTAGCCGACCAGCTCGTCCTGCGCCTGGTCGGTCCGGCCGGCGACCGGGCTGCCGACCGGGATGTCGTCGCCCGCCCCGAGCTTGCTCAGCAGCGCCGCCAGCCCGGCCTGGAGGACCATGAACAGACTGGTCCCGTGCGCGCGGGCGAGCTCGCGCAGACCGCGGTGCAGCTCGGCGTCCAGCTCGGCGTGCACGGATCCACCGCGGTGCGAGGCGATCGCCGGGCGGGACCGGTCGGTGGGCAGCTGGATCCGCTCCGGCAGGCCGGCCAGCTGCCGGGTCCAGTAGGCCGCCTGGGCGGCGAACAGGCTGTCCGGGTCGATGGAGTCGCCGAGCAGTTCGTGCTGCCACAGGGTGTAGTCGGCGTACTGGACCGGCAGCTCCCCCCACTGCGGCTCCTCGCCGCGGCAGCGCGCCGCGTAGGCGGCGGTCAGGCCCTGCGCGAGCGGGCCCAGCGACCAGCCGTCACCGGCGATGTGGTGGAGCACCACCTGGAACACGTGCTCGTCCGGTGCCAGCTCGAACAGCTCGGCACGCAGCGGCACATCGACCGCGAGGTCGAACCGACGGGCCTTCGCTTCCGCCATCACGGCCGGCAGCTCCGCCTCGGTGGTCCGGCTCACGAGCAGCCGCGGGCAGGCTGCCACGACGTCCAGCACCTGCTGGTACGGCACGCCGTCGACCGCCGGGAAAACGGTGCGCAGGCTCTCGTGCCGGGCCACCACGTCCGCCACGGCGGCCTCCAGGGCCCGCCGGTCCAGATCCCCGGACAGCCGCCAGGCCAAGGAGATGTGGTAGTTCGCGCTGGAGCCCTCCAGCTGGTGCAGGAACCACAGCCGCCGCTGCGCGAACGACAGCGGGATCACCTCGGGGCGCTCGCGCCGTGCCAGGGCGGCCTGCGCCGGTCCGGCCGCCACGAGGGCAGCGGCCAGGCCGGCCGGGGTCGGAGCCTCGAACAGCGTGCGCAGCGGCATTTCCACGCCGAGCGTTGCGCGGATCCGGGCGGCCAGGCGGGTGGCCAACAGCGAGTGCCCGCCCAGGTCGAAGAAGCCGTCCTCGACGCCGGCCGACGCCACGCCCAGGACCTCGGCGAACAGCTCGCAGAGGATCTGCTCCTGCGGGGTGCGCGGCGCACGGGTGGTGGCCGCCGGGGCGAGGTCGGGTTGGGGCAGCGCCCGGTGGTCCAGCTTGCCGTTGGCGGTCAGCGGCAGGCTCTCCAGGGTGACGAACGCCGCCGGCACCATGTGCTCCGGCAGCCACTCACGCAGGTGCTCGCGCAGTTCGGCCGCGCGCGGGACGGCACCCGGGGCGGGTACCAGGTACGCGACCAGCCGGGTGTCGTCGGTGCGGTCCTGCCGGGCCAGCACGGCGACCTGCGCGACGCTCGGGTGGGCTGCCAGCGCCGCCTCGATCTCGCCGAGCTCGATCCGGAAGCCACGCACCTTCACCTGCTGGTCGGCCCGGCCGACGTAGCACAGACTCCCGTCCGCGGCCCGGCGCACCACGTCGCCGCTGCGGTACATCCGGGAGCCGGCCGGTCCGAAGGGGTCGGCGACGAACCGCCCGGCGGTCAGGCCCGGACGGTTCAGGTAGCCGCGCGCCAGCCCGGGGCCCGCGACGTACAGCTCGCCCGCGACACCCGGGGCCACCGGCCGCAGACCGCTGTCGAGCACGTACGTCCGCAGGTCCGGGAGGGCCGTGCCGATCTGGCCGGCGGCGGTGCCGGAGCGGTCGAGAGCCGCGTACGTGACGTGCACCGTGGTCTCGGTGATGCCGTACATGTTGACCAGCCGCGGCGCGTCCTCCGGGTGCCGCTCGTACCAGCTCGCGAGCCGGGCGTGCTCCAGCGCCTCGCCGCCGAACACCACGGTGCGCAGGGCGAGTCGGCGGCCGGTCTCCGGGGCCTCCGCGTCCGCCTGCATCAGCTGGTAGAAGGCGGACGGCGTCTGGTTGAGCACCGTCACCCGCTCGCGGGCGAGGAGTTCCAGGAAACGGTGCGGCGAGCGGCTGGTCTCGTGGTCCACGACCACCAGTCGGCCGCCGTGGAGCAGCGCGCCCCACAGCTCCCACACCGAGAAGTCGAAGGCGTAGGAGTGGAAGAGCGTCCAGACGTCGTCGGCGGTGAAGCCGAACAGCGCCCGGGTGGTGTCGAACAGCCGCACCACGTTCCGGTGCGGGACGACCACGCCCTTGGGGTTGCCGGTGGAGCCGGAGGTGTGGATGACGTAGGCCGCATGACCGGGCTCGACCGAGACCTGCGGGTCGGTGTCCGGCCGTCCGCCCAGGTCGAGCGCGTCCAGCAGCAGCCGGTCCACCGGCTCCGCACCCGGCAGCTCACCGATCCCGCTCGTCGTCAGCAGCAGCCACGGCCGGGTGTCCTGGAGCAGGTAGGCGATCCGGGCCACCGGGTACCGCGGGTCCACCGGCACGTACGCGGCGCCGGTCTTGAGCACCGCGAGCACCGCCACCACCAGGTCCGCCGAGCGCGGCAGGGCCAGCGCCACCAGCTGCTCCGGGCCCACGCCCCGGTCGATCAGCGTGTGCGCGAGCCGGTTCGCCCTGGCGTTCAACTCGCCGTAGGTCAGGGCGACTTCGCCGTCCGTCAGGGCGACGGCGGCCGGGTCCGCCCGAACCTGCCGCTCGAAGAGCGCGGTCAGGCTGCTCTCCGGCGCCTCCTCCCCTCGGTCGGTACGGGCCGGGAGCAGCGCTCGGAGCTCCTCCGTGGAGAGCACGTCCACCCGGCCGATCCGCCGGCCGGGGTCGGCGACCACGGCTTGCAGCAGCCGCAGCCACCGGTCGGCGATCCCTGCCACGGTGGCCTCGTCGAACAGGTCGGTGCTGTACTCCACCACGCCCGACAGCCCTTCCCCTCCGGCCTGTTCGGCCAGGATGAAGGTCAGGTCGCACTTGGCCGTCCCGGTGTGGACCAGGTCTGTCGCCACCCGCAACCCCGGCAGGTCGAACGTGCCGAGCGGCGCGTTCTGCAGGGCGAGCATGGTCTGGAAGAGGGGGTGGTGCGCCAGCGTCCGGGTCGGGTTCAGCGCCTCCACGAGGTGCTCGAACGGCACGTCCTGGTGCGCGTACGCGGCCAGCGCGTCGGAGCGCACCCGGCCCAGCAGTTCGGTGAACGACGGGTCGCCGGACAGGTCGGTGCGCAGCACCAGGGTGTTGACGAAGAAGCCGACCAGCTCGTCCAGGGCCTCGTCGGTGCGGCCCGCGATCGGCGTGCCGATCGGGACGTCGGTGCCGGCGCCGAGCTTGCCCAGCAGGGCGGCCAGCCCGGCCTGGAGCACCATGAAGAGGCTGGCGCCGCCGTCGCGGGCGAGCGCGCGCAGGCCCTGGTGCAGGTCGGCGTCGATCCGCACCGGCAGGTGGGCGCCCCGGTAGGACATCACCGCCGGGCGGGGCCGGTCGAAGGGCAGCTCCACCTGCTCGGGAAGGTCTGCCAGCTGCTCCCGCCAGTACGCGAGCTGGCCACTCAGCAGGCTGTCCGGGTCGGCGCCGTCACCGAGCAGCTCCCGCTGCCAGAGGGCGTAGTCGGCGTACTGGACCGGCAGCGGCGACCACTCGGGCTTCGCCCCCTCGCAGCGGGCCGCATAGGCCGCCGTCAGGTCCCGCGAGAGCGGCCCCGTCGACCAGCCGTCACCGGCGATGTGGTGCACCACCAGCAGCAGTAGGTGTTCCTCCCGCCCGAGCCGGAACAGCTCGGCGTGCAGTGGTGGCTCCTCCGCCAGCTCGAAGCCGTACCGCGCCGCCTCCGCCAGCCGGTCCGGCAGGTCGCGCTCGCCAGCCTCGGTCACCCGCAGCCGCGGCCGTGCCGCGTCGAGGTCCAGCACGTGCTGGCAGGGCACGCCGTCGACCACGGGGAAGGTGGTGCGCAGGCTCTCGTGCCGCCCGACCACGTCCGCCAGGGCGGCCTCCAGGGCCCGCTGGTCGAGGTCTCCGGACAGCCTCAGCGTCAGCGGGATGTTGTAGGTGGCGCTGGGGCCCTCCATGCGGTGCAGGAACCACAGCCGGCGCTGGGCGAAGGACAGCGGGACCGTCCCGGGCCGTTCACGCGCCGCGAGCGCGGGCCGGGCCCGGCCCGCGGCGTCCACCGCCGCCGCCAGTTCCGCGACCGTCGGCGCGTCGAACAGGTCGCGCAGCCTCAGTTCCACGCCCAGCACCGACCGCGCCCGGGCGACCAGTCGGGTGGCCAGCAGGGAGTGCCCGCCGAAGTCGAAGAAGTCGTCGTCGGCGCCGATCTCCGGGACCCCGAGCACCTTGGCGAACAGCCCGGCCAGCAGGTGCTCGGTCGCCGTGCGCGGAGCGCGGCCGGGGTCTGCCGACTGCCGGTCGGGTTCCGGGAGGGCCTGCCGGTCGAGCTTGCCGTTCGGGGTCAGCGGCAGCGCGTCCAGCAGCACGTAGGCGGCCGGCACCATGTGCTTGGGCAGCCGCTCCCGCAGGTGTTCGCGCAGGGCGGTGTCGGTCACCGCAGTGCCGGGCTCGGGAACGGCGTACGCGACCAGCCGGGGTTCCTCCTCGGTGCGCACCACGACGGCGGCCCGGGCGACCTGCGGGTGTTCGGCGAGGACGGCCTCGATCTCGCCGAGTTCCACCCGGAAGCCGCGGATCTTGACCTGGTCGTCCGTGCGCCCCAGGAACTCCAGGTTCCCTCCCCCAGCCTCCGGCCGGGGGGACCCCCAGGCACTCCAGCGCACCAGGTCGCCGGTGCGGTACATCCTGGCGCCCGGGGAGCCGAACGGGTCCGCCACGAACCGTCCGGCGGTCAGCCCCGGCCGGTTCAGGTAGCCACGGGCCACAGGGGCGCCCGCGATGTACAGTTCGCCCACCACGCCGGCCGGCAACGGCCGCAGGGCTCCGTCGAGCACGTACAGCCGGGTGTTGGTGACGGGCCGGCCGATGACCGGGCGCGGGCTCGAACCCACGGGTGCGACCACCGAGTTGACCGTGCACTCGGACGGTCCGTAGAGGTTCAGGCAGGACACCCCGTCCGCCGCCCGCAACTGCTCCCACAGCCGCTCCGGAACAGCCTCGCCGCCCGCGGCGACCACCGCCGGACGGCGCTGCGGATCGTTCAACAGCCCGTGCGCGACGAGCACCCGCAGGTAGGACGGGGTGGCCTCGACGAAGTCCAGCTCGCACCGCGCGGCGTAGTCGACGAAGGCGTCCGGGTCGGTCCAGGTCGCGTGCTCCAGGACGTGCAGCTCGTGGCCCCCGAACAGGGCGAGCAGCTGGTTCCAGGAGGCGTCGAAGGACACCGAGGTGGTCAGCGCCACCCGCAGCCGCTTCCCCTCCTTCAACAGCTGCGCGAAGTGCACCTGCCGGTGATCGGTGAGCAGGTTGAGCAGGCCGCCATGGGTCGGTACCACGCCCTTGGGCCGTCCGGTGGAACCGGAGGTGTAGATGACGTACGCCGGATGGCCCGGATCGACGGCCACCGCCGGGTCCGCCGCCGGGAGCCCCGCCACCAGGTCAGCCGTCTCCGGGTCGTCGAGGAGCAGCCGGGCGGCCGCGCCCGCCTCGGGCAGCCGGTCCTCGCTGCGGGTGTCGGTCACCACCAGGGCCGGGCGGGCGTCGTCGAGCATGTGCCCGATCCGGGCCGCCGGGTACTCGGGATCGACCGGGACGTAGGCCGCCCCGGTCTTCAGCACCGCGAGGATCGCCACCACCAGCTCGGCCGACCTCGGCAGGGCCACCGCCACCAGCCGCTCCGGCCCCGCACCCCGGGCGATCAGGGCATGCGCCAGCCGGTTCGCGCGTTCGTCCAGTTCCGCGTAGGTCAGCGAGACGTCCCCGCACACCAGTGCGACGAGGTCCGGCGTCGCGCGCACGTGCTTCCGGAACAGCTCCGGCAGGCTCTCGGCCGGGAGCTCCGCCGCCGGCCCGGTGCCGAGGGCCGCCACCTCGCGGTGCTCCTCGGCCGTGAGCAGGTCGATCCGGCCCACCGCCTCGTCCGGGTCGCAGTCCGCAACGGCGTCGAGCAGGTCGATCAGCCGCTGCCGGTGGGCGGCGAGGTCGGCGTCGCCGTACGCCTCGGGCGAACCGTGGAGCCTGAGCAACGGGGGGTTGCCGTCCCGGTAGTCGAACACCCAGACGGCGAGGTCGGTGGTCGACCCCGACACGAAGTGGTGCACCGAGGCGGGGTGCCCGGCGAAGCTCGGCCTGGAGTTGAAGGCCATGATGTTGACGATCAGCGGGAACGCCGTCCCGATGCTGCCGGGCGCGCCGAGGTCCCGCAGCAGGTCCTCGCTCCGGTACCGCTCGTGCGCGACGGCCGCCTCGACCTCCCGGGCCACCTGGGCGACGAGGTCACGCCACCGCATGTCCGGTCGTACCGTCAGCCGCAGGGGCACCACGTTGGACATCGTGCCCGGCGCCGACATCAGGCCGCGGTCGGCGGACCGACGGGCCGTGACGGGGAGGGCGAGCACCACGTCCTGCGTGCCGGTCAGCCGGTGCGCGTAGAGCGCCGCCGCCGCGATCACCAGGCGGGACCACCGGACACCGGTCCTCCCCGCCGCGGCCCGCAGCGCGTCCGGGCGCCGCAGTTCCCGCTCCTCGGCCAGGCGGAGCGCGCGGTTCGGGTCGGTCGCGGCCGTGTCGGCGAGCCGCGTCGGGGCCGGCCGGTCCGCGAAGCGTTCCGTCCAGTAGTCGCGGTCGGCGGTGAAGTCCGCCGACGCGCGGTAGGCGGCGTCGCTGTCGACCAGGTCCCGCAGCGAGCCGAACGGCGACGGCGGCACCCGACCGCCCTCGGCCAAGGCCGAGTACACGTCGGCGACCCGCTGCCTGACCAGGGCGCTGCTGATCGCGTCCAGCACCACGTGGTGGTAGTTCAGGTACCAGAGGAACTCCGTCGGCGACAGCCGGATCAGCGCGTGCCCGAACAGCGGGTCGCGCGCGAGGTCCAGCGGGCGCATCAGGTCCCGCTCCATCCACTCCATGGCCGCCGCACGGGGTGCGGCTTCCCCGCTGAGGTCCAGGTGCGCCGGTGCCCAGTCCCAGGTCGCGCGGAGGACCTGGCGCGGGCCTTCGCCGTCGTCGACGAAGGTCACGTGCAGGGCGTCGACCTCGTCGACCACCCGGCGCAGCGCGGCCTCGAACAGCGCCGGCTCGACCGGCCCGTGGATCTCCAGGCACTCACCGACGCGGTAACCCGGAATCGGCGTCCGGGAGCGCTGCTCGGCGAGCCAGATCTCACGCTGGGCCGCGGTCAGGGGAAGGACGTCGCCGTCGCGACGGGGCATGGGGGTACCTCCAGAAGTGTGGGCGGGCATATGCGCACGGCACGCCGGGCCACGCCGACCGCGGTGGCGTCACGCGGTCGGCCGGCGGGGCGGCTCGCGGCGGTCAGGCGGCGAGTTCGCCGGCCTGGAGCTGCCAGAGGGATGCGTAGAGTCCGTGCTGGGCGAGGAGCTCGTCGTGGGTGCCCTGTTCGGCGACGACGCCGCCCTTGTCCAAGACGTAGATCCGGTCCGCGTGGCGCACGGTGGAGAGCCTGTGGGCGATGATGACCATCGTCCGGTCGGCGGCGAAACCGCGGAGCGTGCGCTGGATGGCGGCCTCGGTCTCGTTGTCCACGGCGGAGGTGGCCTCGTCGAGGATGACGACCGGCGCGTCCTTGAGGATCGCCCGCGCCAGGGCGATCCGCTGCCGCTGGCCGCCCGAGAGGGCGGCGCCGCGCTCGCCGATCACCGTCTCGTAGCCGTCCGGCAGCGTCGCGATGAAGGTGTGCGCCTCGGCCATCATGGCCGCCTTCACCACGGCCTCGTCCGAGGCCTCGAAGCTGCCGTAGCGGATGTTGTCGGCGATGCTGCCGTCGAAGAGGAACGGATCCTGGGCGACGAACCCGATCGTGTGGCGCAGGTCCCGGCGCGGCAGGTCGGTCACGTCCCGACCGTCGAGCAGCACGCTGCCGGACTCCGCGTCCTGGAAGCGCATCAGCAGCTTGGCGACCGTCGTCTTGCCTGATCCGGTTGCGCCGACGAGGGCGGTGACCTGCCCGGCGGGGATGGTCAGCGAGAGGTCCTCCAGCACCGGCGGCCGACCGGGGTAGGCGAAGGTGACGTCGTCGAGCACGATCTCGCCCTGCACCTTGTCGGCGTCGAGCGGACCGCCGGTGCCCTCGGTCTCCACGGGCAGGGCGCGCAGCCGGCGGACCCGGTCGTGGGCGGCGAGCGTGCGTTGGTACTGGTCGACGATGCCGCCGAGCCGGTTCATCCGCAGCATCACCATCTGGGGCAGCCCGATCAGCGGGCTGAACACCTCGAACCGCAGGGTGCCGTTGAGTACCGAGCGGCCGCCGATCAGCAGGGTCCCGGCCATCGAACTGGTCGTGCAGACCCGGACGATCTCGGCGTGGCGGATCGTGCCCCGGTCGGTCCGGCAGTTGCTCTCCTGGGCGTCCCCGCTCAGCCGGTCGATGCGCTCGGCCTCGTAGTCCTCGGTGCAGAAGCTCTTGACGGTGGCGCCGGCCTCCAGGCTGTTCACCAGTTGGCTGTGCAGCCTGGCCCGGCGCTCGCCGGAGACGGCGTAGTCGGCCGCGGCCTTGTCCTGGTAGTGGAGCGACAGCCAGGCGATGACCGGGATGGGCAGGAACGCGATCCAGGCGATCTGCGGGGCCAGCAGCAGGAACGCCGGCACCAACAGGGCCAGGCTGGTGCCCAGTTGCAGCATGTCGTTGGCCGAGGAGGCGAAGAAGTTGCCCAGCTGCCGGACGTCGTCGGTGAGTACGCCGGCGATCCGGCTGGTCCGTTCGCCTTCCAGGTGCCGCAGTTCGAGGTGCTGCACGTGGGCGTACGTGCGGCTGCGCCAGTCGTGCTCGATGTCCTGGCCGAGCCCGCGCCACTGGAGGTTCGAGGCGTACGAGAGGCCCGCCACGGCGGCGCAGGCGACGGCCACCATCCCTGCCAAGCCCCAGAGTTGGGCGGTCGCGGTGGTCAGACCGATGCGGACCAGCGGCGCGGCCTCGCCCTTGATGAGGACCAGGGCGGTCCAGCCGAGGAAGGTGCCGAGTGCCATCTCCGAGACCTGGCAGGCGACCGACAGCGCGGAGGCGCGGTAGAGGCGCCGCCGGTACGGCCCGACGATCTCCAGCAGGGGGTGCCGTCCGGCTCCGTCTCCGGCCAGCTCCCGGCTCACGTCGGCCGTCCGCCGCCAGGCCTTCCGGAGGACTGTCGCGGTCGCCGCCGCCACGCCGCCCAGCGCGACCAGCTGCCTGCTGAGCGCCGAGCCGCGGATCAGCGCGATGCCGGCGGCCACCCCGCCCCCGACGGCGAGGACGGGACGCACGACGAGGCCGCGGTCCGCCCGCGGCGCCGGTCCGGAGGCGGATCGCTGCGGGGCGGGGCGGGCGGCTCCGGCCGGGCCCGCCACGACCAGGGTGACGGCTCGGCGCACGATCCGGCCGACGTCCGTGGCGCTCACCCGCGCGTCGTGCCGGACGAGGACCCTGCCGGTGACCGGGTTGGCCTGCGCCTCGGTGATCCCGGGGATGCGCCGCAGGGCTGCGGCGAGGATTTCGGCCGTCCGGGGCCGACCGAGAACCGGCTTGACGTCCCAGCGCTGGCGGCCCGGAATGACCGAGCGAGGGCGCACGTCCAAATCCACGGAGCGATATCCGGCTTCGGCACCCAGTAGAGACGGCATGTGTACGATCACCTGTTTGCGGAGGTCGCGGGAATCCGTCATCGGCACGACGGAACACTGCGAAGGAGTGGGAGATTCTGAAGGGGAAATCGATGTGGCCGGCGGTCCCGCGGCCGACCGCCGCGTGGGCGCATCACTCCGGTATTCGTCGGAATGCGCGCCCAGGCGGCGGGTGGGGCCGCCGGACCGACCGTCAGTTCGGCTTGCCGGCTCCGGCGGTCGCGCGGATCTTCGAGGTCCTCGACTCGCCCTCGCCCCGGTCGGAGACCTCGTCCTTTCCTCCGCTCGGGACGGCACCGTCGGCCGCACGCTGGCCGTCGCCGGAGGCGACCTGCGCGGCCACCATGTCGGCGGCCACTTCGGCCGCGAGGTCGTGGATGTTCTCCCCGGCCTCATGGGCCGCCTTCTTCACCTCCAGGACAATGCCGACGGACGTCTTGACGACGCCACGCACCAGCGGCTTGAGCAGACGCTTGGCCAGCGGGGCGACGATGAGACCGACCAGGAACGGCGGGACTACGGGTGGCATGATGCTCCATCCTCTCTACGCAGACGTATGACGGGGACCCCGGTCACTGCGAACACCGGAGCGGCGCACAGCTGGGCGGACGGACACGCCCGTCTCCGGAATCCGCCAGTCATTCCGTCGGATTATTCCGCCGGATCGAATTCCTTGACTCACGGGTTCGCCGTCCACAACCTTCGACACCGTAGTCGAGCCGGATGCACCGAGACCAAACGGAATCGGCGGGTTTCACTCGTGCGAGTGTTCTCAACCTCCCCAAGTAGCGCGAATTGCCGTACGCACATTCACCGGATCAACCACTCATCACATCTATTGACCCAGGGAGGAACAATTGCCGAGTTCCCGTGCCACCCTCCGCCGCAGGGCGGGGAACGGCAGAGCGCCACCGCCCAGCACCGCCTCGTGGAAGGCCCGCACGTCGAACCCGGCGCCCAGGCCCCTCTCGACCCGCACCCGGAGCCGGGTGAACTCCAGATAGCCCGCGCGGTACGAGAGCGCCTGACCGGGCAGGTCCGTCGAGTAGCGCAGCAGGTCCGAGGCGATCTGGGCCTCCCCCTCGGTGGAGTTGGCGCGCATGAAGTCATGCGCCTGCTCCAGGCTCATGGTCCCGAGGTTGAGCCCGGTGTCGACCACGAGGCGCTGAGCGGTGAACCGCTCCTGCGCGAGCCGCCCGTACGCGTCCCACGGGTCGTCGTAGAGGCCCATCTCCCAGCCGAGACCGGCCGCGTACTCGGCCCAGCCCTCATTGAACGCGCCGAACTCGGCCACTTCACGGCGCAGTTGCGGCAGCGACCGGCTCTCCGCCTGCCGGGCGAGGTGGAAGTGGTGGCCCGGCGCCAGCTCGTGGTAGATCAGGGAGGCCGCTCCCAGCAGCGACCGCCGGTCCAGGTCCGAGCCGTTGTAGCGGTAGCGCCCGACCGGGCTCGCCGCGGTGGGCTGTTCGTAGTACCCGAAGGTCATCCCCGCCTCCAGCGCCGGGTCCAGCCGGGCCAGCCCGTACGGCGCGGCCGGCAGGGCGGCAAACCATCGCGGCAGCATCGGAGCCAGCCGGTCGAGGTGGCCACGGAACCGCGCCTCGACCTCCTCGGGCGTCCGGGCGTGGAACCGGGGCTCCGTCCCGAGCCGCTCGTGGAACTCGGCCTCGGAGCCGTGGAAGCCCAGGGCCGCGCGCACCTCCCGCATCCGCTCGGCCAGTTCACGGCACTGGTCGCGGCCGAGCTCGTGGAGCCGCTCGGGCTCGGTGTCGCCCCCGGCGTGGGTCCGCACGAAGTCCCGGTACGCCTCCTCGCCGTTCTCGTAGCGCGCCCACCCGACCTCCTGCGGGGCCTCACCCGGCTGGGCCGAGTCGTCGACGGACGCGAGCAGCCGGTCGAAGGCCGGCGCCAACTCGCCCTCCACCAGCCTCCGTACACCGTCCCGAAGGCGTCCGCGCCCAGCCGGCCCCAGCCCGCCGAGCCGGTCGTCCGCCACCGTGACCCGGCGCGCGGCGGAGGACCGCAGGCCCTCGATGACGGCTCTCGCTCCGGCCAGGGCCGGTGCCGGCACCCGGAAGCCGCGCGAGGCCTGCCCGGCCACCTTGTCGCCGATCGAGCCGACCACTCGCGCGAGGTCGTGCACCAGCGTCAAGTACCGGTCGGTGTCCGCCGGTTCGGCAAAATGGAAGGGGCGCAGGACCGCATCGACGTACAGCGACAGCGGGAAGAGCCGGTACGGCGTGGCGGCGGGCGTCAGCCAGTACCACCGGTGGGCCCGCAACTCCTGCTCGGCCAGCGCCGCGAGGACGGCCGCGGTGTCGGCGTCCGTACCGGACAGTTCCGCGTCGTCGAACGCCCGGACCCGGTCCAGCACTCCCGCCGCGAACCGCGCCCGCTGCTCGGCCTCGTCGAGGGACGCCCCCGGCAGCGTCTCGACCGGGAGGCCCTGGCGGACTCGCAGCAACGGGTCCCGCTCCAGCAGGAACTCCCAGTAGCGGTCCGCCAGGTGACCGACCTCGCGATCGGGTGCGTTCGTCGTCATGCCGACATACTGACGATGCCGGACCGTCAGGCCCCCCGGTCGGCGACACCCAGGCCGTGGCACCCCTCGAAAGAGTGAATCGGGGATCGCCACCGCCCGCCGTCCCGCGCCGACGCCCATCTTTCCCGGCAAGGCGAGAGGCGGCCCCATCCATTCGAACATGCCTTTCCCTCAGTCGAGTTGACTCGCCGCCGCCAAGGCCCGGTGGCACCATGGCGCCATGTCCCGTCGCCCACCTCCGGTTGCCCTGGCAGCCGCCATGACCGCCGCTGCCGTCGCGCTGAGCGGCTGCGGCGGCGCCACCAGGTCCTCGACGACCACCCCCCTCGTGGACCACGGGACCGTCCGGATCGCGGCGGCCAGTGAGACCCCGAGCTTCAACCCGTACTCGGCCTTCGGCGCCTCCCAGTCCCGCTACGCCTACGACTCACTGGTCAACCTCGCCCCCGACGGCACCGTGGTCTCCGGCCTGGCCTCCTCCTGGCAGGCCACCACCACCACGGCCACCTTCACCCTCCGCCCGGGAATCACCTGCGCCGACGGCACCCCCCTGACCGCCTCCGCGGTGGCCCGGGCGCTCACCTACGCGGGTGACCCGGCCAACCAGCTCGCCGGCGCCCGGACCGTGCTGCCCAACGTCCCCTTCACCGCGGGCGCCGACGACCGGACCGGTACCGTGTCGGCGACCAGCGCCGCCCCCTTCCCGTTCCTCACCCGCACCCTCGGCCTGCTGCCGATCGTCTGCCCCGCCGGCCTCGACCGGCCCCAGTCGCTGGACCGCGCCACCCAGGGCACCGGGCCCTACGTACTGACCCGCTACACCCCCGGCGGACCGTACGAGTTCACCGTCCGCGACGGCTACACGTGGGGCCCCTCCGGGGCGACGACCGCAGAGCCCGGCCTGCCCGCACACATCGTCATCCCGGTGGTGCCCCAGGCCTCCACCGCGGCGAACCTCCTGCTCAGCGGGGGCGTCGAGATCGCGAACGTGAACGGGCCGGACCGTGCCCGGCTGACCGGCCACGGCCTGGCCGCCACCGACGTGGCGACCGTGGTCGGGCTGACCTTCTTCAACCAGCGCCCCGGCCGGGCCCTCGCCGACCCGGCGCTGCGCCGCGCCCTGGTCTCCGCCCTCGACCGCCGGGGTCTCGCCAACGTCGCCGTCGGCGGCACCGGCCGGCCCGCCACCGACTTCGGCGCCGAGGGCGCCGTCTGCCACGCCGACCTCGCCACCGCCAACCTGCCCGCACAGGACGCCGCCGAGGCGCTGCGCGCCGCCGGCTGGACCCGCTCCACCGACGGCCGGCTGACCAAGGACGGCCGGGCGCTCCGGCTCCGTCTGATCACCAGCCCCGACGTCGGTCCGACCCTGCCCTCCGTCGCCGAGCTCATGGCCCGGGACTGGACGGCGCTCGGCGCGAAGGTCGACCTGGTCACCGAGAGCCTGCCCGCCCTCGTCAACGCCATGTACCGGAGCGGCGACTTCGACGTGGTGGTCGGCACCTCGCCGGGCTTCGCCCTGCCGGTCGGCTTCATCCCGTTCTTCTCCGGCCCCACCCCCGCCCAGGGCCTCAACTTCGCGGGTGTGACCAACCCCGAGTACGACGCACTGGTCGCCCAGGCCCTCGGGGAGACCGACACCTCGGGCTGCGGCACCTGGAACCGGGCCGCCGCCGCGCTCTTCCGCTCGGCCGACGCGCTGCCGATCGCCGACGGCCGGAGCACCGTGTACGGCTACCGCACCACCTTCGCCACCACCTTCGGCGGCCAGCTCATCCCCACCAGCATCCGCCTCCACCAGTGACCGGGGCCCACCATGTCCGTACCTCAGCTGCTGCGGCACCCCTGGACGGTGTTCCTCGGCCGCCGCACCGCCCGGCTGCTCCTCTCCCTCGGGGTCGTGCTCACCGCGTCGTTCGCGATGATCCGCCTCGTCCCCGGCGACCCGGTCCGCGCCGCCCTCGGCGTCGACGCCGCCCCTTCCCTGGTGGCCGCCCGCAGGCACGACCTCGGGCTCGACGCCCCCTTCCTGTCCCAGTACCGGCACTACCTCGGCGGCCTCCTGCACGGCGACCTCGGTACCTCGCTGGTCACCGGGGCACCGGTCGCGGAGCTGGTCCGCACCCGGCTGCCGGCCACCCTGGAAATCGCCGGCCTCGCCTTCCTGGTCACCCTCGCCGTCGCCCTGCCCGCCGGTCTGCTGGCCGCCGTCCGCACCCGCGACGGCCGGCATCCGCGCACCGAGCTGGCGTTCACCGCGGTCACCGCCGGTCTGACCGGGGTGCCGGACTTCGTCCTGGCCGCCGGGCTCACCGCGCTGCTGGCCGTCGGCCTCCAACTGCTCCCGGTGGCCGGCGCGGCAGGCGTCGAATCCTTCGTCCTGCCGGTCCTCGCGCTCTCCCTCGCACCCACCGCCGTCCTGGTGCGCATCGTCCGGGTGGAGGTGTTGAAGGTGCTCGACGAGGACTACATGCGCACCGCGCGGAGCAAACGGCTGTCCCCCGCACGCCGCTACCTGCGGCACGCGGCGCCGAACACGGCGACCGCCACACTCACCGTCGCCGGGGTCCTGCTGCCCGCCCTGATCGCCGGCACCGTGCTGGTGGAGAAGGTCTTCAACTGGCCCGGCATCGGTTCGGCCATGGCGCAGTCCGTGGTCGCGCAGGACTACCCGGTGGTCCAGGCGATGGTGCTGGTGCTGGGCACCACCGTGCTGCTCGCCGGCCTCCTGGTCGACGTGCTGCTGGCCGTGCTCGACCCCCGCTCGGCGATCCGGGAGACGTGACCATGCCCCTTCCACTCGGACGCCCGCGCTCGCCCATGGCCTGGGTCACGGCGGCCATGCTGACGTCGCTCGTCGTGCTCGCACTGGTCGGCCCGCTCGTCTGGGGCGCGTCCGCCGACCGCCCGGACCCCTCGGCGGTGCTCCAGGGCCCGTCCGCGGCACACCCGTTCGGTACCGACAACCTCGGTCGGGACCTGCTCGCCCGGGTCCTGACGGCCACCCGGTCCTCCCTGTTCCTCGCACTGGCGGCGGTCCTGCTCGGCGCGACCGGGGGAGTCCTCCTCGGGGCGTCCACCGCCGTGGTCGGGCTGCGCGCCCGTCGGCTGCTCGCCGGGCTGATCAACCTCCTGCTCGCCTTCCCCGCGCTCCTGGTCGCGATGTTCCTCGCGGTCGTGTTCGGCGCGGGCGCCGGCGGGGCGGTGCTCGCCCTCGCGGTCGCGGGCGTCCCCGGATTCGCCCGACTCGCCCAGACCCTCGCCGCCGGCGTGGCGGGCACCGACCACCTGGCCGCCGGCCGGGTGCTCGGCCTGCGCCGCCACCGGCTGCTGTGGCGGCACGTCCTGCCCAACATCGCCGAGCCCCTGCTGCTGAGCACCACCACCGCAGCAGGCACCGCCCTCGTCGCGCTCTCCGGGCTGAGCTTCCTCGGCCTGGGCGTCCAACCGCCCGGATACGACTGGGGGCAGCTGCTCAACCAGGGACTCACCCGCATCTACGCCGAACCCCTGCCGGCTCTCGCTCCGGGCCTGGCCATCGTCTACGCGGCCCTGACCTTCCAGCTGCTCGGCGAGGTCCTGGCCGGCAGCGTCGCCCGCCGCGGCCCGGCGCCGCGCACGCCCGCACCGACGCTCGCCCCATGGGGGTCCCCCCGGCCGAAGGCTGGGGGAGGCCCCGCCGAGGACGGCCTGGTGCTCCAGGTCGAGGACCTCCACGTCGAACTCCCCACTCCAAACGGCACGATCCGGCCGGTGCGCGGTGTGAGCCTCGCACTGCGGCCGGGCGAGATCGTCGGACTCGTCGGCGAGTCGGGCTCGGGCAAGTCGCTCACCGCGTTCGCCATCGCCGACCTGCTCCCGCCCGGGGCCCGGGTGTCCCGGCGCACCCTGCGCCTGCTCGGTGTCGACCTCACCGCCCTGACCCCGAAGGAACGGGACCACCACCTCGCGACGGGTCTGGCGGTGATCTTCCAGAACCCGGCCTCGGCGCTCAACCCGTCCCTGCGGGTCGCCACCCAGCTCACCGAGACCGTCCGGGCCCACCGCGGCGCGAGCCGCGCGCAGGCCGCTTCGGAGGCCTCCGACGCCCTGCGCCGGGTCGCGCTGCCTCCGGCACTTCTGCGCTCACGCCCTCACCAGCTCTCCGGGGGCCAGCGCCAGCGCGTGATGATCGCCTCCGGGCTGATGCTGCGGCCGGGCCTGATCATCGCCGACGAGCCGACCACCGCGCTCGACGTCACCGTGCAGCGGCAGATCACCCGGCTGCTGTCCGACATCCGGCGGGACACCTCCGCCGCGATCCTGTTCATCAGCCACGACGTCGCGCTCGTGGGCGAGTTCTGCGAACGGGTCCTGGTGATGTACGCGGGCACCATCGTCGAGGCCCTGCCCGCCGACCGTCTCCCGGCCGGCACCCGGCACCCCTACACCCGTGCACTGGTCGAGTCGGTACCGGACCTCACCGCGGACCGCGACCGGCCGCTGCCGACCGTGCCGGGAACGCCGCCCGACCTGCTCTCTCCCGCCCCGGGCTGTCCGTTCGCGCCCCGCTGCCCGCGCCGCCAGGACCGCTGCGCCGAGGAGGCTCCGCCGCTGGAGGACATCGACGCGGCCCACCGGGTGGCCTGCTGGCATCCGGTACCGGCGGCGGCGGAGGTGGTCACGCGGTGACCACCCTTCAGGTCTCCGACCTCACTGTCCGCCACCACGGCCCGCACGGCCCCGTCGCCGCCGTCGACGGGGTGTCGCTGGAGGTCCCGTCCGGCACCACGCTCGGGCTCGTGGGCGAGTCCGGCTCCGGCAAGTCGAGCCTGGCCCGCGCGGTCGTCGGCCTCACTCCCGTGCACGGTGGCCGGGTCCTGCTCGACGGCCGGGAGGTCCGCACCCGCACCGTCCGCGACCGGCGTCGGCTCGGCCGCCTGGTCCAGGTCGTCCTCCAGGACCCGGACACCGCACTGGACCCCCGGATGACGGTCAGTCAGACGCTCGTCGAAGCGGCCACCGTCTTCCACCGGCTCGACCGGCCCGGCCGCGCCGAGCGCGTCACCGAGCTGCTCGGCCTCGTCGGCCTGGATCCCCGGCTCGCCGACCGCCTGCCGCGTCAACTGTCCGGCGGGCAGCGCCAGCGAGTCGCCATCGCCCGCTCTCTGGCCGTCGAACCCGGCCTGCTGATCGCCGACGAGATCACCTCGGCGCTCGACGTCTCGGTGCAGGCCGCCGTCCTCAACACGATCCGCGAACTCCAGCGACGGCTCGGGCTGTCCATGCTCTTCATCGGCCACAACCTGCCGGCGGTCTGCCACGTCTCCGACACGGTGGCGGTCATGCGGCACGGCCGGATCGTCGAGACCGCCCCCACCGAGGCCGTCCTGCGCACCCCGCAGCACCCGTACACCCGGACGCTGCTCGCCTCCGTGCCGTCCCTGCGCACGCCCCCACCCGAGGAGAGGCCGTCATGACCGTCACGCACCCGGACGCGGTGGTCGTCGGAGCCGGGGTGATCGGCACCGCCGTCGCCCTCGAACTCGCGCGCACCGGACGGCAGGTGGTCGCCGTGGACAAGGCGGGTGCCGTCGGCCACGGCTCCACCAGCGCATCCAGCGCGATCATCCGGTTCAACTTCTCCACCTTCGACGGCGTCGCCACGGCCTGGGAGGCCCAGCACCTCTGGACGTCCTGGCCGGACCACCTGCGGCTCGCCGGCCGCCGCCCGCTCGCCGCCTTCCACCGCACCGGCGCCGTGCTGCTCGACTCCCCCGCAGTCGTACCGTCCGAGGTCACCGCCCTGTTCGACCGCGCCGGCGTCCCGTACGAGCGCTGGGACACCCCGACGCTGCGCCGCAGCCTTCCCGGGATCGATCCCGGGCGGTACTGGCCTCCGAAGCCGGTAGACGACGACGCCTTCTTCGCCGGCCCGGCCGGTGAGCTCGGCGCCCTGTTCACCCCGGACGCCGGGTACGTCGACGACCCGCAGCTCGCCGCCCAGAACCTCGCGGACGCGGCGAGCGAGCTGGGCGCCCGCTTCCTCCTCCATCACACCGTGGTGGCCGTCGACCGGCACGCGGACCGGGTGACGGGCATCGGCCTGGCCGACGGGACGCGGATCACCGCCGCGGTCGTGGTCAACGCCGCAGGACCGTGGTCGGGGGGCCTCAACCGGCTGGCGGGGGTCGGGGGCGACTTCACGATCGGCGTGTGCCCGCTACGCGAGGAGGTCCACCAGGTCGCCGCACCGGCCGGCCACGCGGCGGGCCCCGGCCCCGTGGTCGCCGACCTCGACCTCGGCACCTACCTCAGACCCGCCCCCGGCGGGCACCTCCTGGTCGGAGGGACCGAGCCGGACTGCGACCCGCACGAGTGGATCGACGATCCGGACGAGGCCGACCCCCGCCCCACCGCCCACCGCTTCCGCACCCAGGTGACCCGGGCAGCCCGCCGCTTCCCGGCGATCGGCGTCCCCGGCCGGCCGCTCGGGGTCGCGGGGGTGTACGACGTCGCCGACGACTGGACCCCGATCTACGACCGAACCGCCCTCGACGGCTACTACGTCGCCATGGGCACCAGCGGCAACCAGTTCAAGAACGCCCCGCTGGTGGGCCGCTTCCTCACGGCCCTGATCGACTCGGTCGAAGCCGGCCACGACCACGACGGCGACCCGGTCCGCTACCGCTGCGAACACACCGGCAACGTCGTGGACCTGGGCGCCTTCTCCCGTCGACGCCCGCTCCGGGCAGGCCCGGCACGGACGGTCATGGGCTGATCACACGCAGCTCCCGCACCAGGTCCCCGACCACGCCGACCACGAACTCGGGCGCCTCGTGCGGGAAGTCGTGGCCCGTCCCCGCCGGCGTGTACACCAACCGTGACGCCGTCGACGCCGCCAGGTACCGGACCCTGCTCCGGAGGTAGAAGCGGCTCATCCGCTCGGCCTCGGCCGTGCTCCGGGCACCGGCCAGCACCGTCTCGCCGCCGGTGAGGTCCCGGGGTATCACCAGCACCAGCGGCAGGTCGCCGAGATCCCCGTCGTACACCACGGTCTCCCAGCCCACCCTCGCCAACCCGGACGGCGACAGCTCGGCGAAGATCGACGCGGCGGCACAGGCCTGTCCGACCCGGCCGGCTGGGCCGCGGTGCGCGCCGAACAGGTGCCGCACCGCCGTCAGCAGGAAGCCGCGGCGCATCGCCGCGAGCTGCCGGTTGGGCGGTGCGAAGGCGATGACCTCCAGGGGCGTCGGATCCAGCAGCACGAGCCCCGCCACGAGATCCGGCCGGCGCCTGGCCACGTTCGCGACCAGCAACCCGCCGAAGGAATGGCCGACGAACACGAAAGGGGCCCGCTCCCCCGCCCGCTCCAGCGCTGCCGGCAGCTCCTCCGCCTCGGCCGCCGTCGTCCGGGGGAAGGGCCCGACGTCGCTCCAGCCCGTCCCGGGGCGGTCGACCAGCACCGACCGGCCCCGGGCCGACAGCATCGTGTGCAGCTCCCGGAACTCCTCACCAGGGGCGTGCCCGCCGGGCATCCAGACCACCGTCGGCCCGCCCCCGGCCTCCCCCTCGGCGAGGACGTGCATCCGGTGACCACCCACATCGACCAGGCGCCCCGGCGGCGGATTCTCCCGCCCCTCGCGGGCCACCAGCACCAGATGACGAACGGCTCCCGCCGCCAGCAGCACACCGACAGCCATCGCCAGGCCACCGAGCGCCACCGCCCAGGCCGCCCCCACCCCGACAAGGCCGCCGCCCGCCCCCGCCACCACCAGCGCGACCGGCACCCCCAGCCAGTCCCGGCTCAGCAGCGCGAGCAGGGAGTTCGCCATCCGTCCGTCCCGTCGCACCGGTCCTCCGCAACGGCAGTCGAAAACCGATCCCTGCCAGGGTCCTTCCCGTATCCGCCCGCCCCGACGCCAGGCCATCCCCCCACAATCGCCCGAGAACGCACCGCACACGATCAGAGGCCGAGCGTCACCCGAAGCTTCACGCGCCCCTGTCCCGTGTCACGTCACAGCTCCGACCGTTCACGGACGAGTGAACTCCCGGCTGATCTCTCGCCCACCGACTGCTGCGAACGCCAGCATGAGCGGCATGACCACCACGTACCCCCGAGCCGAGCGGGCCGCCCAGGCCCGGGCGGCCGAAGCCCAGCTCGCCGCCGACGGAATCGACGGGGTGGTGTTCGGCTGGGTCGACAACGCCGGACTCACCCGGGTGAAGTCCGTCCCGCTCGCCCAGCTCGAACACGCCGCCGAGTACGGTGTCGGCGCCGTGCCCTGCTTCGACGTCTCCTTGGTGGACGACTCCTTCACCACTGCGCCTTCGAGTACCGGCCCGGTGGGCGACCTGCGGCTCGTCCCCGACCTCGACCGGCTCACCCCGCTCGCCGCCCAGCCCGGCTGGGCCTGGGCCCCGGCCGACCGCTACACCCAGGACGGCACCCCGCATCCCGGCTGCCAGCGCCAGTTCGCCCACCGGGCCACCGAGGCCGTGGAGCGGCGCGGGTTCTCGGTACAGGCCGGGATCGAGATCGAGTGGGTGGTGGCCGACGCCACCGGGGCCCCCGCGACGACCGGGCCCGCGTACGGGATGACCCGCTTCATCGAGCGGTCCGACTACCTGCGGGAGGTGCTGCGCACCCTCACCGCCCAGGGCGTGGCCGTACTCCAGGTCCACCCCGAGTACGGCGCCGGGCAGTTCGAGGTCTCGGTCGCCGCCGAGGGGCCGGTCGAGGCGGCCGACACCACGATGCTGGTGCGCCACACCATCCGGGCCGTCTCCGCCCGGCACGGCCTGCGGGTCTCGTACGCGCCCCTCTTCACCGAGGGCGTCATCGGCAACGGCGGCCACCTGCACCTCAGCCTCTGGCGGCAGGGCCGGAACCTCGGGCACGGCGGCCCCGGCCGCCACGGGCTGCATCCCGACGCCGAGCAGTTCCTCGCGGGCGTCCTGGCCGAGCTTCCCGCCCTGCTCGCCCTCGGCGCGCCCAGCGTCGCCTCCTACCTGCGACTGGTTCCCTCCCACTTTGCCGGGGCCTACCGCTGCTGGGGCCTGGAGAACCGTGAGGCGGCGCTGCGCCTGATCACCGGCTCCGCCGCCGGGCAGGCCAACGCCGAGCTCAAGTGCTTCGACGCCGCCGCCAACCCGTACCTGGAGATCGGCGGCGTGCTGGCCGCCGGGCTCGCCGGCCTGGACGCCGGCCTGCCTCTCCCGCCCGAGACCACCAGCGACCCGGCGGCCCTCGGCGCCGTCGAGCGCCTCCCGGCGAGCCTGCCGGAGGCGATCGACGCGTACGAGAAGTCGACACTGCTCCGGCAGGCGCTCGGCCCCGAGCTGTACGAGACCGTGCTGGCCGTCCGGCGGGCGGAGGCGGAGCTGTTCGCGATGCACACGGATGCGGAGGTCATCGAGGCCGTCCGCTGGCGCTACTGACCGGCATCGTTCTGCTTCTCCGGCTCCCGGGCGATGAGCCGGTCGAGGACCTGCTGGTCGCCGTCAGGCTTCACGGAGCTCAGCAGGATGCGGCGCCGGAAGGTGAGGAGCAGGTGCGGGAAGCGGGCCCCGCCGTCGCCGTCGAGCGTGAGGCGCCGGCAGCGGCCCGCCGACGGCCGGTATGGCCGGTTGGGAGCGACGGAACCCGTCGGGTAGGAAGGCCATCTGCATCAGCCCACTTCGGCTCCGGGTGAGAGCCCGAGAGTCGGATCGGTAACAGCGGGTTCCAGCGCCTTCGCCATGTAGACCGCCTCGGCACCGTAGCTCGCGGGCAGCCCGATCTCGGGCCGGGCGCGGTAGCCCAGCGGGGTCCACAGCACCTGCGAGCCGCGCACGGCGACCAGGGAGAGGGTCCGGTAGCGGGCCACCCGCCCAATCTCCTCCAGATGCCGCAGCATCCGGAGGGCCAGGCCCCGGCTGCGCGCCCGCTCGGCGATCACCAGGTCGTGGGCGTGCAGGTTGCTCCCCAGGTTGCTCTCCTGTACCGCGCCTTCCTCGGCCAGGCTCAGGTCCGGGCAGCGGAACAGCGGGTACGGCAGTGCGAGCAGGTAGCCGCCGAAGCCACCCGCGTGCTCCAGCACGAAGCAGGTCGAGGGCGAGGCGCGGTGCCGGGAACGCAGCGCCTCCCGCCCCTCGGACAGGCCGCTGGCGGCATAGGCGCGTTCCTCCAGCGCGACCACCTCGTCCCAGTCCTCCTCCCGGAGCAGCCGAATCCGGGTGTCGGTCATGCGTCTCCTCCGTCCGGAGCCGGGCCACCGATGCAGGTGTGCGGCAGCGGTGCGAAGCCGTTGAACCCGCGGGTGGCGTAGGCGGTGGCGTACGCGCCGCAGGAGTGGACCCACACCGGGTCGCCGGAGGCGACCGCGAGCGGGACGCGGACCAGGCCGTCCTCCTGCGCGTACGCGTCGTCGCTGTCACAGGTCGGGCCGGCCACCACGGCGTTGACGAACTGCCCGCCGGGGTGGGTCGGGAACTCCAGCCGGTACTGCAACTGGTCCATCTCGTACAGGCCGTTGAACTTGCCGCAGCTCAGGTAGAGCCAGTCCTCCCGAGTGCCGTCGAGGCGACGGCGGGAGGTGAGCCGGGAGACGTGCGCACGGATCGCGCCGTGGTCGGCGACCAGGTGGCGCCCGGGCTCCAGCAGGAACTCCAGCGGCGCGGCGCTGGCGGCGCGCAGCCGTTCCATGCCCTCGCGGATCACTGCGAACATCTTGTCCAGCGGCGGTTCGAGCGGCCGGCCGCGCCGGTCGAGGACGCCGAGGGCGGGCAGGCCGCCGCCGAGGTTGATCCGGGTCGGGGTGATGCCGCGCCAGTTGAGCGCCTCCAGCACGGCGGCCAGCGAGTCGATCGCCGTCCCCCATGCCTCGGCGGTCATCTGCTGCGAGCCGACGTGCACCGACAGGCCGGACGGCACGAGTCCGGCGGCGCGGGCGGCGCCGAGCACCCGCAGCGCGTCCTCGGGCGAGCAGCCGAACTTGTGGCTCAGGCCCCACAGGGCGCCCTCGCCGGTGGTCGCGATCCGGCAGAACACCCGTGCGCCAGGCGCGTGTTCGGCGATCGCCGCGACGTCCTCCAGGCTGTCGGTGGCGAAGTCCCGCACGCCCAGCCGGTGGGCCTCGGCGATGTTGCGGTCGGACTTGATGGTGTTGCCGTAGTGGATCAGCTCGGGCGGCACACCGGTGCGCAGGGCCTGGGCGATCTCCTGCGGGCCGGCCGCGTCGAAGCCGGAACCGAGCGCGGCGAGGTGGTCCAGCACCTCATCGACCGGACAGGCCTTCATCGCGAACCGAACGGCCACGCCCGGCAGTTCGGCGCACAGCGCGGCGTACTGGCGACCGATGCCGTCCAGGTCGTAGACGATGGCGTCCTCGACTGCGCCGGCAAGCGCGGCACGCAGGGCGGTGCGGTCGTACTGGTCGGGGAGGGGCGCAGTGGATGCGTGCACGGTGGCCGGCGCGGTCGGGGCGCAGTGGCCGGTTCTGCCGCGGTAGGCGGTCTGGCGCATGTCGGTGGTCTGAGGCCTCACGTGTGAACTTCCGGTCCGACTGGATGATTGATGCCAAGGGCTTGCTGGCGCGCATGAGATGAAGCGAGGGAGTCCAAAGATCGGTTGTGACACCTGACCCGGACTCCCTCTCCGCCGCACTTTACGTAGCTTCTGGGGCCTGCGCCTGCACCTGCTGTGCACCCCGCACGGCCTGACCGGCGCGAAGGCCGACGAGCACGAGACCCTGCTCGGCATGCTCCGCGCCGAACCCCACCTCTCCACGCCCCGCCCCGGGCCATCGCTCGACCTACAGAACCACCCGAACGGCGTCGGTGTGAGCCTTCACAGCCTTGACGATCAGGTCCCACCGACGCTGTCGAGGAACTTCCGGATGCGGAGACCACGCACGGCGGCGCCCAGGGAGCGGGAAAGCCGGGCGAGGCAGTGGTGGGCGACCTGGTGTCCGCGGTCACCGCGGCGGCAGCCGGCGCCACGGCTCCGAGCGCCACCGCCCGCTCCCCGCCCCCACCTGGACAAACTCCCCCACAGCCCACCAGCCCCGGTCCAGGGACGTACCCGAGGCTGGGCCGGTCGGCTGACGACCGGGCACGGTCGGACCGGCAGATCGGTCCGTCGCTCTGGTCCCGGCTCCGTGACCAGCCGAAGATGGCGGCATGGGTGTCGACGACCCGGGTGCCGGGCTGCTGGTGACGAACGTGCGCGTCTTCGACGGGATCGGAGAGGAATCGGTACCGGGGCACGTCCGGGTCGAACGGGACAGAATCGCGGAGGTGGTGCTGGGCCGCCCCCTCCCGCGCAGTGCACCCCACGGGGCGACGGTGCTCGACGGCGGAGGCCGCACGCTCATCCCGGGCCTCACCGACGCGCACGTCCACCTGTTCGTGATCGGCGGCACCATGGCGGAGCTGAAGCTCGCACCGACCGGCACCGTCTACTACCAGGCCCTGGCCGCGGCCCGCGACATGCTGATGCGCGGCTTCACCACGGTGCGGGACATGGCCGGCGACACCGAGCCGCTGCGGCGGGCACTGGACCGCGGGCTGTTCCCGGGCCCACGGATCTACCCGAGCCAGGCCGCCATTTCCCAGACCGCCGGCCACGGCGACTTCGGGACGGTCTACGACGCCCCGACCGCCCTGGGCGGGCCGCAGGCCCGAACCGAACAGATCGGGTTCACGCGGGTGGCCGACGGTCCGGAGCGGGTCCTCGCGGCGGTGCGCGAGCAGCTGAAGAAGGGCGCCACGCAGATCAAGCTGATGGCCGGCGGCGGCGTCATCTCCGAGTTCGACCCGCTCGACGTGCTGCAGTTCACCACGGCGGAACTGGAGGCCGCCGTCGACGCGGCCTCCGACTGGGGCACCTACGTGACGGTGCACGTCTACACCTCCGAAGGCATCCGCCGCGCGGTGGAGGCCGGGGTGCGCTGCATCGAGCACGGGCACCTCGCCGACGAGGACACCATCCGCTACCTCGCGGAGAAGGACGTGTGGCTCAGCACCCAGCCGTTCGAGGTCGACGACCACCACTACGCATCCGCGGACAGCGGCCGCAAGAACGGCGAGGTCTGCGAAGGCGTCGCCCGCACCATCGGCTGGGCGGTGAACCACGGCGTGCGGCTCGCCTTCGGCACTGACCTGGTACTCGCCCCGGGGAAGGCCCACCGGCAGAACGAGATGCTCGTCCGCCTCGCCACCTACCTCAGCCCGGTCGAGGCCCTGAAGGCGGCCACCTCCGGCAACGCCGAACTCTTCCGCCTGTCCGGCCGTCGCGACCCCTACCGTGCGGCGCCGCTCGGGGTCATCGCGCCGGGAGCATGGGCCGACCTCCTCGTCGTCGACGGCGACCCGACCACCGACCTGTCCGTCCTCGCCGATCCCGAACGCAATCTGCGCCTCATCGTCAAGGACGGCGTCGTCCACAAGAACGAGCTCGGCTGACCCGAGCCGGCCTCCTGCTCGTCTGCGACCCCCTCTGTCACGACGGCGGCCGATCTCCACGGCGAGATCCTCGACGAGGGGCGGGCACGGTGCGTACCACCGTGCCCGCCGGTCGTCCGTCCCGACGGGTGCGTCAGCCGGCGAGTTCCTCGCGCAGGCGGCGGGCGGCGGCGACCAGGCTGTCCAGGGAGGCACGGGTCTCGGTCCAGCCGCGGGTCTTCAGGCCGCAGTCGGGGTTGACCCACAGCCGCTCGGCCGGGATGGCCGCGAGGCCGGCGCGCAGCAGTTCCACGGCCTCCTCGGTGCTCGGCACGCGCGGGGAGTGGATGTCCCAGACGCCCGGGCCGACCTCGCGCGGGTAGCCGGCCTCGGCCAGTTCGCCGGCGACCTCCATGTGGGAGCGGGTGGCCTCCAGGGAGATGACGTCCGCGTCCAGGTCGTCGATCGCCGTCATGATCGCGCCGAACTCGGCGTAGCACATGTGGGTGTGGATCTGGGTGTCCACGCGGACGCCGGAGGTGGCCAGGCGGAAGGACTCGGTGGCCCAGCCCAGGTAGGCCGGGCGCTCGGCGGCCCGCAGTGGCAGGGTCTCGCGCAGGGCCGGCTCGTCGACCTGGACGACGGCCGCACCCGCGGCCTCCAGGTCGGTGACCTCGTCGCGCAGGGCGAGGGCGACCTGGCGGGCGGTGTCGGCGAGCGGCTGGTCGTCGCGGACGAAGGACCAGGCGAGCATGGTGACCGGGCCGGTGAGCATGCCCTTGACCGGACGGCCGGTCAGGCCCTGGGCGTAGCGGAACCAGTCGACGGTCATCGGGTGCGGGCGGGAGATGTCCCCGGCGAGGACCGGCGGGCGCACGTAGCGGGTGCCGTAGGACTGCACCCAGCCGTGCCGGGTGGCCAGGTAGCCGGTGAGCTGCTCGGCGAAGTACTGGACCATGTCGTTGCGCTCGGGCTCGCCGTGCACCAGGACGTCCAGTCCGGCCTTCTCCTGGTACGCGATGACCTCGCGGACCTCGGCCTCCATCCGCTCCCGGTACGCGGCGTCGTCGATGCGGCCCGCGGTCAGGTCGGCGCGGGCGACGCGCAGTTCGGTGGTCTGCGGGAAGGAGCGTCCCGGTGGCGGGCCGGGATCGCACCGACGGCGACGGTGGTGTCCAGCACGTGGTCGTAGAGCGAGAAGTCACCGGTCGGGACCTCCTCAATGCCGGAGTCGGCGAGCTGCTGCCAGTTCCCGCGGCGCAGGTCTGCGGCCGTGGCCAGCAGCACCTCAGCGGTGACGGCGCCCTTCCAGTACCCCTCGATCGCCTTCTTGAGCTCCCGGCCCCGGCCCTGGCGGGGGTAGCCGTGCACGGTGGCGACGCTTGCCGCGGCTGCGGACTTCGTGGTCAAGGGACTCTCCTTCGCGAGTCTGTCTCCTCAAGTACCCGGGGACGGGACGAGAGCGCGAAAGGGATGACGAACCGGACGGCGGCCGCCGTGGACACGCGTGCCTGATCCGCCTGGTGTGGTCGCCGACCCGCCCTCGAGGTCACCGGATATCCGCGCGCGGATGGTCCGCGGGCGGGCAACGGGCAGGTCTTCGGACTCGCGGGCACACCCACCCCGGCCGAAACCAGGACGGACACCTACTGGCCGTCGCTTCCCGGACCCGACCCGGGTCCAGTGCGTATGACGGCGGTCGTTCCCACTCACCGCTGCGGGGCAGTCCCGGATTCCCACCGGGTTCCCTCTTGCGACGCCCTGTCTGGCGGACAGGGCGAACCAGCTGCCCGGCCAGCCTAGAGGCACACCACCGGGTCTGGCGCGGGAATCACGGAACGCGTCCGCATGATGAGACGGCGGCAACTTCATCGGCTGCCCCGGCGAGAAGCACTCACCACTGCGGGTGACCACGAAGCCGGGCAGGTTCTACAGGCGGCGCCGTGTCCATCCGATCACTTCACGTTGCCTCCGCCAGGGGCGATGACGTTCCGAGAAGCTCCCGAGGACAGATCCGGCCAGGCGCAGGACGATGGAAGCGGTGGGACGTGCCGAGTGTGCCGCCGTCGCCATTCCGGGCGGCCGCTTCCGCACAGCCGTGAGGACAACGGCGCAGCCGATCACAGAACAACCCGTTGCATCGCACGGACGGTCGGATCACCCGCTTCCCCTGAGCCCGTTCCACCGGATCGCCATCCGGAGGCAACCATGGGCGCAGTTCTCGGTGACGTGCTGGGTTTCGCGGCGGCCGTCGCCATCAGTCCGCTCCCGGTCATCGCCGTCATCCTCATACTCGCCACGCCCCGAGGACGTCTCAACGGTGTCCTCTTCACCGTCGGCTGGATCCTCGGACTCGCGGCACTGGGCGCGGTGATGCTGGCGATCGCTTCCCCGGCAGGCGCCTCCGCCCACGAGCACCCGGCTACCTGGGTGGGAGCGCTCAAGCTCGCTCTGGGCGTGTTCCTCGTCCTCTTCGGTGCCCGGCAGTGGCGCCGACGCCCGAGG
The DNA here is from genome assembly GCF_044767505.1 of Kitasatospora sp. NPDC101235. Lineage (NCBI taxonomy): Bacteria > Bacillati > Actinomycetota > Actinomycetes > Kitasatosporales > Streptomycetaceae > Kitasatospora > Kitasatospora sp. NPDC101235. The sequence continues at coordinate 375,612 of NZ_JBIWNZ010000004.1, read as the reverse complement.
GATCCCTCGCAGGCCCAGCTGCCGAAGTGGATGGGCGCGATCGACCGCCTCGCGCCGGTCAAGGTTTTCGCACTCGGACTGGCCTTCTCCGCGCTCAACGCCAAGAACGCACCGCTGACCATCGCCGCGGGCGCCACGATCGGCTCAGCAGGACTGCCGGTCGGGCAGCAGATCGCATCGTTGGCGATCTTCGTCGTGATCGCCACCCTCGGCCTGCTGGCCCCGCTGGCGGTCTTTCTCCTCGGCGGGGAGCGGGCCAAGACCGTGCTCGGCGGCTGGAAGGAGTGGGCAGCCCAGCACAACGTCGCCGTGATGGCCGTCCTGTTCTTCGTTCTCGGGCTGAAGCTGCTCGGAGACGGCATCGCCGTCCTCGTCTCCTGACAGGCCGTGCGCTCCGAGCCGGTGGAACGGACCGGCCTCGTCCACCCGACCGGGAGCCGACGGGGCCCGAACGACCGGCCCATCGGCAAAGGTTTCATCGCCGGCGCGGAGTGGGCCCATCGGACCATGACGGACGGTCCCCCTGAGCGCACGATGGAAGCAGCGACCGGCACCTCGATGACGACGAGGACCGCGGAGCCCCCGTCGCCACACCCGGGACGAGGCGGCTCCGGCCCGGCCGCGCGGGCAGAGCACGGGACCGGCCGGCAGCGACCCGGAGGAGGTGTCGGGATGCGCGGGTCCGCATCGCTGGGGAGGATCCTCGGCATACCGCTGCGGATCCACTGGAGCGCCCCCGTCCTGGTCCTCTTCTTCGGCATCAGTCTCGCCGGGCAGACCCTCCCCGCGTTGGTTCCCGGCCGCTCCGGCACCACCTACGGCCTCGCCGGCCTGGTCGGGGCGCTGCTGCTCACCGTGAGCCTGCTCCTGCACGAGACGGCCCACGCCGTCACCGCGCGGCGGGCCGGGATCCGGGTGGACGACATGACGGTCTTCGCGTTGGGCGGCGTCACCCGGATGGGCCGGGCTCCGAGCCCCGGCCGCCAGTTCGCCGTCGCCGGGATCGGGCCGCTCACCAGCCTGGTCCTCGGCGGCGTCTTCCTGGGCGCCGGACTCGGCGCCGAACGCGCCCTCCACTGGGAGCTGCCGGCCGCGGTGCTGCTGTGGACCGCCTGGGCCAACCTGCTGCTCGGGGTGTTCAACCTGCTGCCCGCCGCTCCCCTGGACGGCGGACGGCTCCTGCAATCGGTGGTCTGGTGGCGCCGGGGCGACCAGGAACAGGCCGAACGCGTCGCCGGACGGGCCGGCCAGGCGGGCGGCCTGCTGCTCTGTGCCGTCGGCTGGTTCGAGTTCCTCCGGGGCAGCGGATCCGGGATCTGGCTCCTGCTCGTCGGGTTCTTCATCTGGTCGTCCGCCCAGGCAGAGGTCCGCCGCGCCGTGCTGGTGGCGGCCCTGCGCGGCACCCGGATCGGCCAGGTCATGACGTCGCCGGTCACCACCGGGCCCGACTGGTTCACCCTGGACCGCTTCCTCGCCGAACCCGCCGCCCATGCCGGGCTCCCGGTGGTCCCCCTGGTCGATGTCGCCGGTCGTCCGAGCGGCCTGCTCGACCTGCGCCGGCTCGCGGCCCTCCCGCCCGCGCGCCGGGCCCAGCTGCGGGCCCGCGACCTGGCCACCCCGCTGTCGGCGTGCCTGGTCGCCGCGCCCGGGGACGACCTCGTCGAGGTTCTGGACCGCGCGAGCGCCCCGCCGCCGATCCTCGTCCTGGACGACGGCCGGGTCGTCGGCGTGGTCACCACGGAGGATCTCGACCGGATCGCCCGCGCCCGGCAGCCGAGGGCCACGCGCGGACGCTGAGCCCGACCACGCCGTCCGGCCGGCCGGCCGAGCGTGACCGCCACCGCCGCCCTCAGCTCCAGTCGACCGTCAGCCGCCCGTCCCGTTCGCCCACCTCGGTGCCGAACTCGGCGCAAGCGGTGGCGAACCGCTCGCGGATCCACTCCCACTCCTCGCCACGAGCGAAGCGGGTGTGGCAGAACTCCAGGGCCAGCGGCAGTGCCTCCAGTCGGACCGGCGCCAGGTTCGCACCGTCCGGCCCGTCCAGCGTCACCAGGAAGAGCAGCCCGAGGTCGTTGCGCAGCACCGGGTCGACCGCGTAGTCGTCGATGAAGTCGCCCAGGTCGTACAGGACGCGGTCGGCGACGCCGTGGAAGACGTGGGCGGAGTGTCCGGCGACCAGCGTCGCCCCGGCGGCCAGCAGCCGTGGGGCCGCCGCGCGCACGTGCGACGGCGGCCCGGGCGTCATGTTGGGGCCCCAGTGCGGGGTGACCAGCACGGCGTCGGCCTCCCGCGCGGCCCGGGCCACCAGGGCGGTCAGCCAGCCGGGCACACCCGTCCACAGGTCGGCCCAGGCCACTCCGGGACGCCCCGGCCCGGCCGCGTATTCCTTCGGATGGTCGGTGACCCCGACCACCGCCAGCCGCGCCCCGCAGGCCTCCAGCACGGCGAAGTCCCGCGCCGCCGACACGTCCCGCCCCGCGCCGACCGCGCGGACGCCGGCTTGCTCCAGCAGGTCGCAGGAATCGGCGAGGGCCTCGAAGCCGTAGTCCAGGGCGTGGTTGTTGGCCAGTGTCACGCAGTCCACCCCCAGTTCCGCGAGGACGGCGGCGGCCGACGGCGGGGCGCGGAAGAAGAACGGCTTGTCCGGGTCCGGCCACCGCTCCCCGCGGCCGGAGACGCAGCACTCCAGGTTGAGCACGACGAGGTCGGCCGCCGCCAGTGCCTTCCGCACCTCCGGGGAGAACAGCGTCCCCGGTGTCGGCGAGCGCCGCAGTTCCTCGGCGACCCCACGCCCGAGCATCGTGTCGCCGGCCAGCGCCACCGTGAGCGTCATCGTCCGCGGCCTCCTCGATTCGTGAGTCCCGGAGCGCGGAACGCGCCTCGCCCCTCCAGACTCGGCCCGTACTCCGTCGCGGGCAACCTCCTTCCCGGGACGCAACCGTGTGCGGCGGTTCACGGGGCGAGGACGGACATGCCGCCGCGCCGTTGCCGGAGGATCATGAATGCAGCGGACGCACCGGTGTCCGCGCCTCCCCGGGTCCGCGGAATCCACCGGATCCGCTGAGCCCGGCAGCCCGCTGCCGGGCCTCACCTCCTGGAGGTCCCCGTGAACCACTCTCCCGCGTCAGGTCCCGCCGGTCCGATCGTCGTCGGTACGGACGGCTCGGAGCCCGCCCGCAGGGCTGTGCTCTTCGCTCTTCGCGAGGCACAGCTGCGAGGGGTCGGCGTGCGGGCCGTCTGTGCCTTCGGCGGCCGACACGCCGATCCGCCGGACAGGGCCATGACGGGCTGGAACCGCCCGAGCGGCGGGCCTGCGCCGCACCTGCACGACGCCGTCGCCCGCGAGGTGACGGACTTGGTCGAGGAACTGCGACAGCAGGTGGGCGAGCCGTACGTGGAGGTCGAGGTGCGCTGTGAGCACGGCCGACCCGCCCGGGTCCTCCTGGAAGAGAGCGAGGACGCCTGCCTGCTCGTGGTGGGCACCCGCGGCGCCGGCCGCTGGGGCCGACTCGCACTCGGCTCGACCAGCACCGAGCTCGTCCACCACGCCCACCTCCCCGTCGTCGTCGTACCGCCCGAGCCCGGGGCCGCAACCGGGTGAACCCCCGTGCGCTCGTGAACCGGCGGATCTCCCGGAGGAGGGCAGACCGTGCAGACCCGAACCGTCCAGGACGGGATGGCTCACGAGGTACACGGTGCGTGCTTCCGGCCAGGACACGGGTCACTCCGGCCAGGGCATCGACGGACGCGGCGCCGGTCAGTACCGGGTCGTGATGGTGACGCCGCTGAAGGCGGTCTTGCCGTAGAGGCTGATGAAGCGGTAGCCGGCCGTCGTGTTGGTGACGGTGAGGCTCTGGGTCGTGCCGTTGGTGGTGGAGGAGGCGGTGTAGGAAGTGTTGGAGGCCCAGCTGTCGGGGTTGTAGTAGAGGTAGGCGGTGCCGGTGCCGCCGGTGGTGGAGACGGTCAGGGTGGTGGTTCCGGCCGGCATGTAGATGTACATCAGGTCCGAGCTTCCGGCGGCGGCGGAGCGGTCGGTGCGGTAGCAGTTGTAGTCCATCGCCCGGGTGTCGGCGTTGGTGCAGGCCGCGGGCGCGGCGGCGGCGGTGACGGTGACGGGCTTGGTCGCGGTGGCGGTCTTGCCGTAGCTGTCGGTGACGGTCAGCGTGACGGTGTAGGTGCCGGGAGTGCGGTAGGACTTCGACGGGGAGGCCGCGGTGCCGGTGGTGCCGTCGCCGAAGTTCCAGGCCCAGGCGGTGATGCTGCCCTTGCCGTCGGTCTCGGTGGAACGGTCCGTCAGCTGGACGTTCAGGTCACGCACCGTGGTGTCGAAGGCCGCCTTCGGGGTGCCCGCGGCCAGGCAGGTGTCGGTGGCGCACGTGTCGAGCCAGCTGGTGAAGTTGGCGTCGTAGCTGGTGCCGATGGAGTTGTAGTAGGCGTAGCCGCGGGCGTAGTCGCCGGTGCGGAAGTAGTAGAGCATGGTCTGGACGACGCCCGGGAAGCGCTCGATCATGTAGCGGGCGCCCAGGTAGCCCCAGTGGTAGGTGCGGACGACGTCGCTGTTGAGGTAGGTGCTCTGGAACAGGGTGCTGAGCGTGTAGGTGTGCTTGGGCGCCTGGGCGACCGCATTGAGGTCGGTGGCGCCGCGGTAGGTGTAGGAGACGTACTCGGCGAAGCCCTCGATCCACCACAGGTCGGGGACGCTGGTCTGCTGGTAGAAGTCGCCCTTCATGTCGTAGCGGGCGTCCAGGACGTGGGCGTACTCGTGGTTGAGGTTCCAGATCCGGGCGGTGAAGCCGTTGTCGTTCGGGTGCCGGTACATGATCGAGACGGGCTGGTTGGCCGGGTCGGTCGGGGTCCCGGTCAGGGTGATGCCGCCGTTGTTGGTGTTCGCACCGTAGATCGCGCCGGCGTAGGTCTGGTAGTCGGCCTGGCTGGCGAAGACCACGACCTGCACGGAGGACTCGTACTGGCCGGGGATGGGGCCGTTGTCACGGACGAGGTTGTGGAAGTACGCGTCCTCGCCCTTGAGGTTGGCGCAGACGGCGGCGAGTTCGGCCGCGGTGAGGTCCTGGGCCAGGATGGTGAGGGTGGCGTTGCAGGTCTGCCTCATCGGCAGCACGGCCTTGGTCAGCCGCTGCTTCAGGTCGCAGACGCCGTAGTAGGAGCACTGCCCCTGGTCGAAGTAGTCGGCCACGTTGGCGACGCCGACCCACAGCCGGGCGGTCGGGCCGGTCATCGACGAGGCGTCGAGCAGCCCCTTGGTCAGCGGGCGGACCTTGCCCTGGAGGGCCGGGTACTCGATGTGGCGGGACAGCTCGATACCGGCGTTGGCCTCCAGGTACCCGCGGTCGGTGCCCATCAGGTCGAGGTGGTTGCGGGTGAAGGCGTCGAGGGTGTCGAGGATGCTCGGGTCCGCGACGACGGCCGCGCCGTATGCGGGGTTCTGGTGGCCCCGGTCCAGCACGTTGAAGACGCTGTTGACCAGGTTGAGCAGGTTCTTGGAGGCGTCGTACGAGCTGTTGTAACCGTTCAGCACCTGCTGGTACGCCTTCAGGTAACGGCCCTGCAGGTTGGCGCTGTCGGAGAGGAGGATGACGTCGGCCGTGACCGGAGCGCTGGCGTCCGTGGCATCCGCGAAGTGCAGGCCGGCCACGAAGGCGTCGATGCCGCGCGTCACGGCGTCGGTGAGCGAGGCGCCGAACGGAGGCACGTGTGTGGGGTCGTTGGACTGCACGTAGTAACCGGCACGCAGGAACAGGACCAACTGCCAGACACCGGTGGAGTTGTCACCCGGGTACGTGGCAGCGGCGTTCCGGAAGGCGTCGGCCACGGTGGCCATCTGGCTCTGCCGGAACACCGCGGTGGCGTCCGCGCTGCCGCCGGCATAGAAGAGTCTGCCGATGCACTCGGGCGCCGAGGCCGTGATGAAGGAGACCAATGCCGCCCCGGTCCGGCCACTGAAGTCGGCAGGCAAGCAGGACGCGGTGGCGGCCGGGGCCGCCGTCAGGGTGCGGGGCGCCGCCATGGGCGAGGCCGCACCGGTGGAATCCGGCTGGCTGGGCGGGCTGAACGGCGGCAGTTCGGCGGCCGTGAGCCGACGGGCCTGGGGCGCGCCGGGGTTCTCGGAGTCCGTGGTGGTACTGCCGGTCACCGACAGCGGACCGCCGGACGGCTGGTGCGGGCTCGAAGCGGCCGGCGCGGGGACGGCCTGAGCGGGGGCTGGGGCTGGGGCTGCCTGGCTCGGTCCGGCGGATATGCCGAGCAGGACGGTGCCTGCCGCGGCGACTGCGGCCAGCAGTCTGGGCATGCGTGAGAGCGGACGCATCGTCTATTCCTTTGTGGGGGAAGCGCACATGAACGCACCACGGATGTGGGGAAGACGTGGAGGCATCCGGAGTGCGTGACGCACCGTCTCATACGGCCGGCACAGCCATCAATAGGGTGTGACATGTCACGCGTCTCGAATTCGTCTTCCCGAGATCCGGCAGCCCGCCCCGCACCATCGTCACCACCACAGCGGTGCGCCCGGCGCCGCGAACAGTGGGCGGCCCGGGAACGAAGCCGTTCCCGGGCCGCCCACTGTTCACTTCCCTTCACTGTCCGAACCCGTCAGAGCGTGCTCACTCGCTCATCCGGTGGATCCTGCGCCGGCGCACCCTGACGAACAGGGTCAGCAGAGCACCGAGCGCCGCCAGGGCACCACCGACCAGGGAGTACGGCAGCACGGTCGATCCGGTGTCCGGCAGCCCGCCACCACTGTGATCGGGGTGCCGGCCGGGCTGCTGGTGCCCGTCACCGCTGTTGTTGCCGTTGCCAGGCCCGCTGCCGTTGCCGTGCCCGTGGCCGTTGCTGCTATCGGAGCTATGCCCGTTGCCGTTGCCGTTGCCAGGCCCGTTGCCGTGCCCGTGGCCGCTACCGCTATCGGAGCTGTTCCCGTGGCCGTGGCCGTTGCCGTTGCCAGGCCCGTTGCCATTGCCATGCCCGTGGCCGTTACCGCCACCGTTACCGGCGCCATGCCCATTGCCGTTGCCGTTCTCGTGGCCACCGTCGTGGCCGGGCTTGTGCTCGTGGCACTTGTCCTTCTCGCACGGCGGCGTGCACCGGGCGACCGCGGACGACGGCGGCGTGGTGATCGGCTTTCCGTCCGGGCCGGGGAAGGACGCGGTCACCGTGTTGGTGGTGTCCTTACTGATCAGGCTTGAGCAGTAGAACGTCTTGGTCTGCCCAGCCGCCAGCTTGAAGGTCCCGGCTGCCGCCACGCAGGCGGCCTCCTGCGGATCGTCCAGCGTGATCCCGCTGATGTCCGTCGTGCCGGTGTTGGTCACCGTGATCCGCCAGAACGCCTGGCACTTGTCGGGGTCGCAGGGCTCCTCGGAGGCGCCGCCCTTGTGCAGCGTCACCTCCTTGCCCCATGGACCGGAACCGCCCTGACCGCAGTTGCCGGACTTGTCGGACTGGCAGACCTCCTTGTTGATGTCCAGCGAGGGAACACCGGGCCGATTGACCACAACGGTGGCCTCGGACGGGGGCGTTGTGATCGGCCGGCCACCCGGCACCGGGAAGGACGCCGTCACCGAGTTCACCGTGCGCTGGGTGACGTTCGCCAGGTTGCAGAACACCTGACGCGAAGCACCCACCGCGAGGTCGAACGTCCCCGCAGCCGTCACGCACGACGGCGACACACTGTCCGCCAACGCGATCCCCGTGACCGGAACCGTGCCCGTGTTGGTCACCGTGATCCGCCAGTACGCCGTGCTGCCCGACGTCACCGTGGCGCTCTTCGCCCACGGACCCGGACCACCGTCAGCGCAGTCGGCAGCGTTGGCAGAGGTACAGACCTCCTTGTTGATGCTCAGCGAGGGAACGACCGGCGGAGTCACATCCACCGTCGCCTCCGACGGAGGCGTGGTGATCGGCTGCCCGCCCGGACCGGGGAACGACGCCGTCACCGAGTTCACCGTGTGCCGCGTGACGTTCGCCAGATCACAGAACACCTGATGCGAGGCACCCGCCGCGAGGTCGAACGTCCCCGCAGCCGTCACACACGACGGCGACACACTGTCCGCCAACGTGATCCCCGTGACCGGAACCGTGCCCGTGTTGGTCACCGTGATCCGCCAGTACGCTGTGGCACCGGGCGCGAGCGTCGCATTCTTCGCCCACGGACCCGGACCGCCATCAGCGCAGTCGGCAGCGTTGCCAGAGGTGCAGACCTCCTTGTTGATCGTCAGCTTCGGCGTGCACCCCGGGCCCGGGGTCACCCGGAAGGTGACGGTGTTGGAGGTGACGGGAGCGCCGCCGTTGGTGACGGCGGAGGCCTGGTCGGAGACGGAGGTGACGGAGCAGTCCGTGGCCACCGTGGTCTCGAAGCAGATCTGCGGGGCGTCGCCGACGAAGGTGACCTGCATCAGCGGCTGGTTCTCCGGGGTGAACGACGACCCGTTGACGAGGTCGATGTTGCCGATCACCTGGATGGGTGCGTCACCGACCGGGACCGAGGAGATGTCCGCCGTCCCGGTGGCCGGGTTGAACGGGAAGGTGCCGATGGTGGTGCCGTCGGCCGCCAGCACGGTCACCGTGGACTGGGCGAAGTTGACGGTCGTCGGGTCGATGTCGAAGAGGCTGACGGTTCCGTAGGACTTCACGTGTCCGGTCGCCCCGTCGCAGTAGTACGCCACCGGATTGATGGTGCTCTGGGCCCTGGCCTTGAGGCAGGGCGAGGCGCCGGTGATCGGGTCGAGGGAGAACAGGAACCCGATGTCGCCGAGGCTGTACTTGCACTGGCCGTCGTAGGCGAAGCCGTACGGGCTGGTGTAGCCGCCGTTCACGTTGGGCGGGCCGTTGACGACGCCGTTGGTGCCGTACTGGGTGCACGGGCCCTGGATGGTCCAGTCGTAGCAGAACTCGGAGCTGCTCAGGGTCGGCGTGGTGCCCTGGTAGAGCCAGAACGGGAACTCGGTCTCCAGGTGCCCGTTGGGCGCGGTGATGGTCAGCGGGTTGTGGTAGTTGGCCTCGCCGGGGCCGACGTTGGTGCTGACCAGGGCCTGGAGCCCGGGAGGCGCCGCGATCGGGTTGCCCGCGAAGTCGAAGCAGACGGGGGTGCCCATCGCCGGGTTGACCTGCTGGTAGACGCCGCCGACCACGGTGCAGACGCCGGTGGCCGCGCCCGAGGAGTCGTGCATCGCGAAGACGTTGTCGACCCGGGCGGGCCCGCTGCTCGTGGGGGTGACCACGACCTTGGGGGTGGACCAGCCGGTGCAGGCGGCGTTGGTCGACGGGTCGAAGCAGGACATCACCGAGGGTTTGGGGGCCTGCTGGTTGTCGGTGACGTAGACCTTGCCGTTGATGACCGTCATCGTGCCGGCGTAGTCACCGGGGAAGCCGCCCTGGCCCTCGTTGACGGGCAGACCGATGTTGAAGGTGCCGCAGGACGCGTTGGTGGTGCGGTCGTAGCAGAGGATCTCCCCGGTGCCGGAGACCGCGTAGATCAGCCCGCTGGGCGCCTCGACCACACCGCCGATGACCGTGCCGTCGCCCTCCTGGAGGGGGGTGAAACCGCAGCTGGCCTGGGCCTGGAGGTCGATGCAGCCGACGCCGATGAGCCGGGGGACGGTCCGGCTGACGGCCGCGTAGTACAGCTTGGAGCCGGACTGCACGTAGGTCGGGGTACGGGTGCTGCCGAGGTCCCCGATGGTCCCGTCGGGAATCGATGAGTTCAGCGGCTGCGGCCAGGTGGCGGGCGCGCCGGTCGGGGTCGGACAGGGGCCGTTGGTCAACAGGTCGGTACAGACCACACTGGCCGGGCTCGCCGCCCCGTGGTGGTAGATGTTCCAGGCCTCGGGCGTGGAGACGCCGTTGATCGTGGCGGTGTAGAGGATGGGGATGAAGCCGTCACCGCCGGTGGCGGTGTTGACCGGGGTGAGCGGCGGCGGGATCTGGACCAACTGGCCGGTCGCGGGCGCGGAGAGCTTCGGGTTGCTCGCCTGGACGACATTGGTGGCCGCGCCCGGGTCGGTGGTGGAGAAGGTGGCACCCCCGTCGGTGGACCACTGCTTGCTGAAGCCCGGCGGCACCTGGAGCGAGCCGGGCACGTAGGCCTGGGTCTGGGGGGTGCTGCCCGGGCCGCCCTGGATCGCGTCGGTGATGGTGGTGGAGACCGGTGTGCTGTCCGGGTTGGTGGCGGAGACCACCCAGCGGATGGTGTCGCCCTGCGCGGCGGTGGTCGTGCTGCCGGTGGCGAGGTCGGTGCCGGTCTTCTCCAGCGTCACCGGCTGCTGCCGGACCTGGCGTCCGCCCTTCCCGCCGCTCTGCCCGGCTCCCTTCCCGGCGCCCTGACGGTCCGCCGGGTGTGCCGCGGCGGACCGGTCGGCGAGCGCGGTGGTGTGGGCGGCGGCCTGGGCCGGAAGGGCGAGCGACGCGACGGCCGCGGCGAAGGCCACCGCCAGGCTGACGGCCCGGCCCGGTGGTCGTCGGGCGGAACACCCGTCATGACTCGGACCCCGGGAGGGAGGTGTGGGCGGACAGCGCTTCATCAGACGTCCTTTCGGTCCTGCGCCCACGTGCCGAGGGGATGGCGGGGAAAGGGAATGCCGGGCGAGCGCAGTGCGCTCTGATGATGTTCTGACTATCCGTCCGATTTGTCCTGCATAGCTCAGATTCACTCCCCGGCACCTCAGGAGCACTCCGGCGGACCCGGCGATTGACGCACCCGCCCGAGATCTGCTGCGGACATCGCGAGCCCCCGAAAGCGCTGCTGGGCGGCGCCGACGGTCCCGAGGACCTCGCCGAGATGATCGCATTCCGCTGGGGAGCTGCCGGGGTTCGAGCAGGACCGGACGTGCGCGGCGCCCGGCGGGCGCGCGGCGGCCCGGGAACGCCGGGGCGGTCAGCGGGCCGCGCGCCGGTGGTGGGCGAGGTCGGCGTGCGGGTCGTCGGCGCCCGGGGCGGTGCTGTGGTCGGTGTGCACGGTGGCGGCGGTGAGCCTGGGGACGGCGTGGATCAGGCTGTGCTCGGCTGCGACGGCGATGGCGTGGGCCTGGACGACGGTGAGCCGCGGGTCGACGACGATGTCGGCCTCGGCCCGCAGGCTGTGACCGATCCAGCGCATCCGGACGTCCCCGACGCCGCGCACGCCCTCGACGTGGCGCAGCGCGTGTTCGGCGGCGTCGATCTGGGCGGGGTCGACGGCGTCCATGAGCCGCCGGTAGACCTCGCGGGCGGCATCCTTGAGCACGAGCAGGATCGCGGCGGTGATGAACAGGCCGACGACCGGGTCGGCGGCCTGCCAGCCGAGGGCCACGCCGCCGGCGCCGAGCAGGACGGCGAGCGAGGTGAAGCCGTCGGTGCGGGCGTGCAGGCCGTCGGCGACCAGTGCCGCCGAGCCGATCCGCCGGCCGGTGACGATCCGCAGGCGGGCCACCCACTCGTTGCCGGCGAAGCCCGCGAGGGCGGCCAGGGCGACGGCCCACAGGTGGCCGATTCCGCGGGGGTTCACCAGGCGGTCGACGGCCTCGTAGGCGGTGAGCACGGAGGAGGCGGCGATGGTGAGGACGATGGCGATGCCGGCGAGGTCCTCGGCGCGCCCGTAGCCGTAGGTGTAGCGGCGGTTGGCAGGGCGTCGGCCGAGTAGGAGGGCGAGGCCGAGCGGAACGGCGGTGAGCGCGTCGGCGGCGTTGTGGATGGTGTCGCCGAGCAGGGCGACCGATCCGGACAGGACCACGATCACGGCCTGGACGGCGGTGGTGACGCCGAGGACGGCGAGGGACTGCCCCAGGGTGCGCATGCCCGCGCGGGAGGCCTCCATCGCGCTGTCGACCTTGTCCATGGCCCCGTGGCCGTGCGGGATGAAGAGGTGGGCGAGGTCGTGCCGCAACCGGGACCGGCGGGGGCCGCGTCCCTCGTGCGCGTGGTGGTGCTCGTCCACGGTGCGTTCGCCCCTTCTCGGGGTCGGCCGGTGTTCCGTCTTCCAGTGTGTGCGCGGGCCCGCACCCGCGCACCGGTGCCCGCCCGGTCAGCCGGGAACGGCGGCGCCCCGCCCCCGGCTCGCCACCGGTGCCGGCTCGGCGGGCACCCGGCGCCAGGCGCGGGCGGCCAGCACACCGGCGGCCGACGTGACGACGCCGAGCGCGGCGGAGGCCTCGGTGAGGCCCAGGGTTGCGCCGAGCCAGCCGGCCAGGGGGTAGGTGAGCAGCCAGCAGCCGTGGGAGAGGGAGAACTGGGCGGCGAAGACGGCGGGGAGGTCCTCCTCGGCCACCGAGTCGCGCAGGACGCGGCCGGTGGGGGTGAGGATCAGCGAGCCGACCGCGCCGAAGGCGGCCCAGACGGTGAGCAGGACGGGCCAGCGCCATGCGCCCGTCCCGGCGGCCGTGACCGCGGCGAGCAGGGCGAAGAGTCCGACGATGCCGAACGCCGCCGGGAGCATGACGCTCCGGTCCGGTGTCCGGTCCAGCACCCGGGGCAGCAGCAGCGCCACGGCCATCGACCCGGCCCCGTAGGCGCCGAGTGCGACCGGCACGTCCGCGGCGGGGCGACCGAGCTGGTCGCGGACGTAGACGACGGTGTTGACGATCACCATGGCACCGGCGGCGGCCGCCGCGAGGTCCAGGGCGAGCATCGCGCGCAGCCGGGGCACGGCGAGGAACAGCCGGGCGCCGCGGACGGACCTGGCGAGGACGCCGCCGTCAGCCTCCGCCCGCTCCCTCCGGATCGGTTTGGGAAGGACGGCGGAGACCACCAGGGCGGCGGAGGCGAGGAACCCGGCGGCGGTGCCCCAGAACAGCCAGTGGTAGCTGATCAGAGCCAGCAGCGCCGCCGCGAGCACCGGACTGACCAGGCTCTCGGTGTCGTAGGCGAGCCGGGACAGCGACAGGGCGCGGGTGTAGGCGCGCTCCTCGGGCAGCACCTCGGGGATCACCGACTGGAAGGCCGGGGTGAAGGCCGCCGAGGCGGACTGCAGGACGAAGATCAGGACGTATACCTGCCACACCTCGGTGACGAAGGGCAGGGTGAGGGCAACGGCGGCCCGGGTGAGGTCGGAGGCGGCCATCAGGCGTCGCCGCGGGATGCGGTGGGCCAGCGCGGTGACCACCGGGGCGATGCCGACGTACGCGAGCATCTTGATCGCCAGCGCGGTGCCGAGCACCGATCCGGCGTCCGCCCCGGCGAGGTCGTACGCGAGGAGGCCGAGCGCCACCGTGGCGAGGCCGGTGCCCACCAGAGCGACGATCTGGGCGGCGAACAGGTGCAGACAGGTGCGGTTGCGCAGCACGGACAGCATGGAGGACCCCGCTCGACTGGGCGCGGCAGGACGGCACGGCCAGGATAGGTCAACACGTGCACATGCGTGCACATGTTGACGAGAAAGCGGCTCGCACCCCGGAGGGCACGGGCCGCAGGAGTCGGGTCAGTCGTGCGGCGCGAGCCCGCCGATCTGGTGGTCGGCGACGCTCAGCGCCTCGTCGACCAGCCGGCGCAGGTGCCCGTGGCGCAGCGCGTACACCACGCGCCGGCCGTCCTTGCGGGTCGTGACCAGGCCGGCCAGCCGGAGCTTGCCGAGGTGCTGGCTGACCGACGTCCGGGGCGCTCCGGCCGCCTCGGTGAGCGTGGTCACGTCGGCCTCACCGGCGCTCAGGCGCTGGAGCAGGGCGAGCCGGGTGCGGTCCGCGAGCAGCGCCAGGATGCCGGCCGCGGCCTCCAGCCGCTCGTCGTCCCGGTGCTCCTGCGCATGGTGCGCACCTGATACCTGAAGGCTCCCGCTCATGGCGACATCGTAGGGCCCCGGGCGGTCCGGAGCGTTGTCGGGCGGGGCCGGGGCCGATGGCGTACGGGCCTCGGCAGCGGCACCGGGCACAACGGACGCGGGCCGGCTGGGTCTCCCGGCCCCGGATTGGGGCCCTCCGGCCCTGATGCGCCATCAGCGGCGGTCCCATCCTGGACTCGTCGAGGCCCGTCCCGCCGCCTCGCCCGAACGACACCACGAGTCCCCGGAGGCCCCGCATGTTCTGCTTCCAGTGCGAACAGACCGACCGCACCGGCGCCACCCCCGGCTGCGCCGGTCCGATCGGCAACTGCGGCAAGGATTCCCCCACTTCGGACCTCCAGGACGTGCTGATCCACGCGGTCAAGGGCATCTCCCAGTACGCCGCGAAGGCGCGCGCGCTCGGCGACCCGGACGACGAGGCGGCGGCCTTCGTCCTGTACGCGGTCTTCACCACGCTCACCAACGTCAACTTCAACCCCACCCGCTTCGCCGCGCTGATCCAGCTGGCCGTGGGCGTCCGCAACCGCGCCCGGGACCGGTACGAGCGGGCCGCGCGCGCCGCCGGGCAGGAGCCGGAGACGCTCACCGGGCCGGCCGCCTGGGCCCCCGCGGCGGACCCGGCCACGCTGGTGGGCCAGGCGTCCGGCGTGCGGGTGGACGCCGGGCTCGCCCTGGTGGGGCCGGAGGTGGTCGGGCTCCGCTCGCTCCACCTCTACGCGCTCAAGGGCATCTGCGCCTACGCCCACCACGCCGACGTGCTCGGCCGCCGCAGCCCCGAAGTCCTCGGTGGCGTCGAGGAGGCCTTCGCCTACCTGGCCGGCGAGCCGACCGACGCCGCCGAGCTGCTGGAGCGCGCCGTCGGTCTCGGCCGGCTGAACCTCGCGGCGATCGAACTGCTCGACGCCGCCAACACCGGCACCTACGGACCCCAGCAGCCCACCTCCGTACGCACCACCCCCGTCGCCGGAAAGGCGATCCTGGTCAGCGGCCACGACCTGCGGGACCTGGAAGCCGTACTGGTGCAGACCAGGGACCTGGGCATCAACGTCTACACCCACGGCGAGATGCTCCCCGCCCACGCCTACCCGCTGCTCAAGGCCCACCCGCACCTGGTCGGCAACTACGGCGGTGCCTGGCAGGACCAGCAGCAGGAGTTCGCGGCCTTCCCCGGCCCGATCCTGATGACCTCCAACTGCATCATCGAGCCGCACGTCAGCTACCGCCGCCGGATCTTCACCGCCGGACCGGTCGGCTGGCCCGGCGTCCGGCACCTCGCCGACCACGACTTCCGCCCGCTGATCCAGGCCGCCCAGGCCCTGCCGGGGTTCCCGGAGACCGCGGCCGAGGAGGAGGCCGTCACCGTCGGCTTCGGCCGGGACGCCGTGCTCGCGGTCGCCGACCAGGTGGTCCACGCGGTGCGGCAGGGCGCCATCCGCCACTTCTTCCTGATCGGCGGCTGCGACGGCCCCACCCCCGGACGCGACTACTACACCGACTTCGCCCTCGGCGCGCCCCGGGACAGCGTGGTGCTCACCCTCGGCTGTGCCAAGTACCGCTTCAACCGGCACGACTTCGGCGAGATCGCGGGCCTCCCCCGACTGCTGGACCTCGGCCAGTGCAACGACACCTACTCCGCCATCCGGATCGCCACCGCGCTGGCCGACGCCTTCGAGTGCGAGGTCAACGACCTGCCGCTCACCCTGGCGCTGTCCTGGACCGAGCAGAAGGCCGTCGCGGTGCTGCTCACCCTGCTCGCGCTGGGCATCCGCAACATCCACCTCGGCCCCTCGCTGCCCGGCTTCCTGACCCCCGCCCTGGTCGACGAGCTCGTGAAGCGGTTCGACCTGCGGGTGACCGGCGACCCGACGGCCGACCTGGCCGCCGCGCTCGAACAGACGGCGTCGTGAGCACGGACAACCTGGTGGACGCGGCCGGATCGCACCCGGTCGCCCTCACCACCAGCGACGGCGGCCGACTGGAGTTCGCCTGCGCCCCCGGCCGCAGCGTCCTGGAGGCCGCGGCGGAGGCCGGCGCCGCCCTGCCGGCCTCCTGCCGCCAGGGCACCTGCGGCTCCTGCCACGTCTCGGTCACCGACGGACCGTACGAACTCGGCCCGCACAGCGAGCAGGCGCTCCCACCGGGCGAGCGCGAGCGCGGCGAGGTGCTGCTCTGCCGCACCTTCCCCTGCGGGCCGCTGACGGCCGCACTGCCGTACGAGCAGTCACGCATCCTGTACGGCGGCATCCCGGTGCGCGAGGGCACCGTCACCGCGGTGGACCCGGTGACGCCGGACACCGTGCGGCTGGAGCTGCGCCTCGACGACCCGGACTGCCAGTTCGACCCGGGCCAGTTCATGGAGCTCCAAGCTCCCGGCGGCGAGCTCAAGCGCGCGTACTCCCTCGCCAACACCGGCAACTGGGAGGGCCGGCTGGAGTTCTACGTCCGGCTGCGGGAGGGCGGGCACTTCTCCTCCTACCTCGCCGGCCGGGCCCGCCCGGGCGACCGGCTCACCGTGCACGGCCCGCAGGGCGCCTTCGGCCTGCACGAGACCGGCCTGCGCCCGCGCTGGTTCGTGGCCGGCGGCACCGGCCTGGCCCCGTTGCTGGCGATGGTCCGCCGGATGGCCGAGTGGCAGGATCCGCAGCCCGCCCGGCTGTTCCTCGGCGTCAACGAGCCGAGGGACGTCTTCGGGCTGGACGAACTCGCCGCCTTGGCCGCCGAGTTGCCGGGCTTCCGGTACGAGGTCTGCGTCTGGAAGCCCGGCCCCGGCTGGTCCGGGCCGACCGGCACCCCGGCGGACCTGCTGGCCGCCGCCCTGCCCGACCTCGGCGACGCCGCACCGGACCTGTACGTCTGCGGGCCGCCGCCCATGGTCGACGCCGTTCTGCACACCGCCGCGCTGGGCGGGGTGCCGCCCGAGCAGGTGCACCGGGAACGCTTCCTGGCGACCTGACCGGCCCGGACCGCGGGCCGCCGCCGAGCACGTCGTCGGCGGCGGCCCGCGGCTACCCCGGGCTCCCGGCCGGGGCGGCGGGGGCGTTGTACTCGGCGAGGGTCTCGCGGGTGAAGCCGAAGAAGTAGGTGGCCAGGAAGCCCGCGAGGTAGCCGGTCAGCAGCCCGCCACCGTAGACGGCTGCGCTCGCGAGGAGTCCCTGCGGGCCGGCCAGGAGCGGGAAGAGGGCCCAGCCGGAGGGGCCGATGGCGGTGGAGCCCACGGCGCTGCCGAGCTGGCCGGCCACCCCGACGAAAGCACCGCCGGCGGCGCCGCCGATGCAGGCGGTGACGAAGGGGCGCCCCAGTGGCAGGGTGACGCCGTAGACCAGCGGCTCGCCGACACCGAGCAGGCCGGCCGGGAGCGCGGACCTGATGGTGGCCCGGATGGAGGCGTTGTGGCGCAGCCTCAGGTAGACGGCCACGGCGCAGCCGACCTGCCCGGCGCCGGCCATCGCGAGGATCGGCAGCAGCACGGTGGAACCCTGCTGCTGGATCAGGGTGGTGTGGATCGGGATGAGCGCCTGGTGCAGGCCGAGCGTCACCAGCGGCAGGAAGAGCCCGCCGAGTACGAGTCCGGCGAACAGGCCGCCATGGGCGAGCAGCCAGGTGGCGGCGTGACCGATGGCGGTGGAGATCTCCCCGGCGACGAACATCAGGCCGAACAGCGCGGCCAGCCCGCC
The DNA here is from genome assembly GCF_044767505.1 of Kitasatospora sp. NPDC101235. NCBI lineage: Bacteria > Bacillati > Actinomycetota > Actinomycetes > Kitasatosporales > Streptomycetaceae > Kitasatospora > Kitasatospora sp. NPDC101235. The sequence continues at coordinate 358,179 of NZ_JBIWNZ010000004.1, read as the reverse complement.
GAGCAGGACGGTGACCGTGGGGGTGACCAGGACGTCCAGGGCGGCGGGCAGCAGCCGACGGGTCCAGCGCTCCAGGTGGACCGCCAGCAGGGCGGCGAGGAGCGCGCCGACCACACCGCCCTGTCCAGGGGTGAGGTGGTGGCCGAACGCCTCCACCTTGGCGACCCCCGCGTAGACGATCACACTGGCCACGGCCCCGCCGAGCACGGGTGTGCCGCCGAACTCCTTCGCCGTGTTGTAGCCGACGAAGACGGCGATCAGGGACATGAACCCGGAGGAGACCGGGCCCAGGGCGGTGACCAGGGCCGGCGCCCAGCCGAGGTTGGCGAGCGCCCCGGAGAGGCCGGCGACGATGCCGCACCCGATCAGCGCGGGGATCAGCGGGACGAAGATGTCGGCGATCCGGCGCAGTGCGAGTTTCACCGGGGTCGCGTTGCGTGCCCGGGCCTGCGCCCGGATGCGATCGCCGCGCCCGGCGAGGTCCCCGGCGGTGGGGGCGGCCTGCGGTTCGGCCCGACCGCCCGTCCCTTCCCGTCCGTCCGCCCCGTCCTCCCCCGCCGCTGCGGCCGGTGCGCCGGGGGATTCCAGGAGGCGGCGCAGCTGCGCGGTGACCCCGGCGACGGCAGCGGGCCCGAGCACGATCTGGTAGGTGTCGTCCTCGACCGTGCCCAGGACCGCCGGCAGCGCCCGGAGCGCCTCGGTGTCGACCAGGGAGCGGTCCGCCAGGCCCAGCCGCAGCCGGGTCATGCAGTGGGCGACCGAGCGGATGTTGGCGGCGCCACCGACCAGCGGGAGGATCGCCTCGGCCACGGCGTGGTTCTTCTCGTCCGACATGCCGGGGGACGTACCCGGGTGCTCCCGGGGCTCAACCGCCGTCGTGTACGGCAGTGTTGAGGCGGGCCTTCGCGCTCGCGGCACCGTCGGCACCGTCCGCCCGGTGCGGGAGCGGGTCGTCCTCGGACAGCATGGTGGTGCGTACCCGGTGCACGTACCGGTCGATCAGGTGGCGCAGCACACTGACGGTGGCGGTGACGTCCGGCTCGGGGACGCCGTCCAGCGCACTCGCGAGTCCGGCGATGTTGGCCTGTTTCAGGCGGTCGAGCAGCTCCCGCCCGTCGGCGGTGATGGCCACCTGACGGGCCCGCCGGTCCAGCGCGTCCTGGCTGCGTTCCACCAGCTGCTGGCCCTGGAGGCGGTCGATCTGCCGGGTGACGTGGGAGGGCTTGACCATCAGGCGGTCGGCCAGGTCGCTCACCCGGCTGGCCCCCGCGCCCTCGGCGAGTGCGCGCAGGAGGTAGACGTCCGAGCGGGCGGCGGTGACACCGGCCCGGGCGGTGCGGCGTTCGTGCTCCTGTGAGCGCGTCAGCAGGTAGGCCAGCGTGGCCAGTACGGCCTCCAGGCCGTCCAGCTCGCAGGCGGTGGTCCGATCGTCTTCGGCGTCTTCGTCGTCCGACATGGGGGAACTGTAGCGATCCGGTACGGACGGCGGCCGGGGTGGGTGGCCGTACCGGATTTCGGACAGATTCGACTGTCACCCGATCCGCCCCTTTTGCCGCCACGGAACGCGAGCTAGCGTGACGGTCAGTTAGTTGCTTTGGGCACGTAAATAGGCCTGGTTCAACTCCGAGAAGGGGATTCACTGATGGCCGCCGCCGAGAAGACCCCGCGCTTCACCCACCCTGCCGCCCGCGGCACCTGCCCGTTCGCCCCGCCGCCCGCCTACGGGCAGGCCCGGCAGGAGGAGCCGGTCAGCCGCGTCTCCCTGTGGGACGGCTCCACCAGCTGGCTGGTCACCCGGCACGAGGACATCAAGGCGGTCCTCTCCGACGCCCGCTTCAGCTCCGACTCCACCCGGCCCGGCTTCCCGTTCATCAGCGCGGGCGCCCGGCAGCTGAACGCCGGTCAGCCCACCTTCATCCGGATGGACGATCCGGAGCACGCCCACTTCCGCCGGATGCTCACCGGCGAGTTCATGATCAGGAAGGTCGAGGCGCTGCGCCCCGAGATCCAGCGGATCGCCGACGACCTGCTGGACCGGATGACCGTCGGACGCTCCAGCGCCGACCTGGTCCGCGAGTTCGCCCTGCCGCTGCCGTCGGTGGTCATCTGCCTGCTGCTCGGCGTCCCCTACCAGGACCACGGATTCTTCCAGGAGTGCAGCCGCGTCCTGCTGCGCCGCTCCTCCACCGCCGAGGAGGTCGACGCCGCCCAGGCCAAGCTGGTCGACTACCTGGTCGGGCTCACCGAGGCCAAGCGCATCCGCCCCGACGACGACATCCTCAGCCGCCTGGTGGCGCGCGGCGAGCTGAGCACCGAGGAGATCGGGGCGATGGGCCGGCTGCTGCTGGTGGCCGGACACGAGACCACGGCGAACATGACCGCGCTCTCCGTGCTCGCGCTGCTGCGCAACCCCGACCAGCTCGACCACCTGCGCAGGCACCCCGAGTCCGTGCCCGGCGCGGTCGAGGAACTGCTGCGCTACCTGACCATCGTGCACTCCGGCCTCACCCGGGTGGCCACCGAGGACGTCGACCTGGCCGGCGTCCGCATCCGGGCGGGCGAGGGCGTCATCTGCATGGTCAACACCGCCAACCGGGACGAGCAGGAGTTCCCGGACGGCGACGAGCTCGACCTGACCCGCGACGCGCGCCGGCACCTGGCCTTCGGTTTCGGCAGCCACCAGTGCTTGGGACAGCCGCTGGCCCGGCTGGAGCTGCAGATCGCGCTGACCAGCATCCTGCGGCGGCTGCCCGAACTGCGCCTGGCCGTACCGTTCGAGGAGATCCGCTTCCGCGGCGAGATGCTCGTCTACGGCGTCCACGAGCTGCCGATCGCCTGGTGACCCGGCTCCCCCGCGAGCCGCCACGACCGTACCCACCCGCCTGCCCTGCGCCGGAGTTCACGGCCGCCAGGGCGCGTGTTCCGAAAGGAAGACCATGCTCGTCCGGATAGACCAGGAGAAGTGCTGCGGCGCCGGGCACTGTGTGCTCGCCGCCCCCGACGTGTTCGACCAGCGCGACGAGGACGGCATCGTCGTCCTGCTCGACGCCGAACCGCCCGCCGAGCTCCACCGGGCCGTCCGGGACGCCGCCGCGGTCTGCCCGGCCGCGGCGATCCGTCTGGACCAGGTGTGACCGCACTGCGGGAGGTGGCCGTGGTCGGCGCCGGCGCGGCCGGGCTGCACGCCGCCGAGGCGCTGCGCCGGGCCGGCTACGACGGCCGCCTCACCCTGATCGGGGCCGAACCGGAGCCGCCGTACGACCGGCCGCCGCTGTCCAAGCAGTTGCTCGGCGGGCAGTGGCAGGCCGACCACCTGGCCCTGCGCGGCCCCGAGGCGCTGGACGAGCTCCGGCTCGACCTGCGCCTGGGAGTCCGGGCCGGGCGGCTGGACCGCCGGGAGCGGACCGTACACCTCTCCGACGGCCGGCGGGTGCGCAGCGAGGCCGTCATCGTGGCCACCGGCGTCCGCCCGCGCCGGCTTCCCGGCGCCGAGGCGCCGCGGCCCGGGGCGCACGTGCTGCGCACCCTCGCCGACGCCCTCGCCCTGCGCGATGAACTACGCGCGGGCGTACGGCTGTTGGTGGTCGGCGGCGGGCTGCTCGGCGCCGAGGCCGCGGCCACCGCCGTCGGGCTCGGCGCCGAGGTGACCTGGCTGACCTCCACCGCCACGCCGCTGGCCGCCGTCCTGGGCACCGAAACGGCCGCGTTGCTGGCCGGCCTGCACCGCGAACACGGGGTGCGGCTCCACCGGGGCCTGGCCACGGGGCTGCTCGAACAGCGCGGCCGGGCCGCCGGCGTCCGGCTGGCCGACGGCTCCGAACTGGCGGCCGACGCCGTGCTGATGGCCGTCGGGTCCGAGCCCGCCACCGAGTGGCTGGCCGGCAGCGGCGTCCCGCTGGACGGCGGTGTGGTCTGCGACGCCTACTGCGCCGCCGGTCCTGGTGTCTGGGCGGCCGGGGACGCCGCGGCCTGGCCCGACCCGCGCACCGGCCGGCACCGGCGCCTCGAACAGCGCACCAACGCCACCGAGCAGGCCGTGCACGCCGCCCGGAACCTGCTGGCCGGGCCGGACGGCGCCCGGCAGGCCTACCGGCCGGTCCCGTACCTGTGGACCGACCAGTACGGGCTGCGGGTGCAGGTGTTCGGCCGGCCCGGCGGCGCGGAGCGGTTCGACGTGGTCGACGGCAGCCTGGAGGAGCACCGCTTCGCCGCCGTCTGCGTCCGGGACGGCCTGGTCGCCGGTGCGGTGGGGATCGCCTCCGCCCGGGCGCTTCGCGGGCTGCGAGCCCAGGTCGCCGCGCACGGCCCGTGGCCGCCCGAGCCGGCCTGAGACCCCCTCGTACGGTTCGCCCGCCGCTGCCGCCCGCCGACCGGGCGAGGCGGTGGGCGGACCGGCGAGGTGCGCGGACCTGCCGGCCGCGCTCGTCGTCCGGCTGCCGGACCGGACCCGCCCGCTGACGGCGTGCCGCGCCCCGGGCCCCGGACGCTCGGGCTACCGCCGCCCGGGCCAGGGCATCGAGGTCTCGACCCCCGTGGTGTAGTCGACGCCGGGGACGTCCCAGCCGTACAACTGCCGGAACTGGTTGTAGAACCAGGCGGAGCCGGCCGGGTCGGCGGCCAGCGCGGCCGCCGGGTCGGCCCACAGTTCCCGCACCCGGTCCTGCACGGCGGGGTCGAGCTCCCAGCCGTCCAGGCGGATGCGGCCCCGCCCGTCCAGGGTGAGCTCCTTCGCGCCGGTCAGCTGCTCCCACAGGTCCACGGCCTGGTCGTCGGTCGTGCGCCAGCCGTCCTCGCCGAGGACGTTGCGCAGCAGCGAGGTGTAGAGGGCGATGGAGGGGATGGCGGTGGACGCCTGGGTGACGGCCGCGCCGGCGACGACGGTGAACGCCCGGCCGCGGTCGGCGAGCAGCCCGGTCTGCAGCTGCCGGGCGGTGGCCTCCAGGTGCTCCTTGGCGGCGCCGATCGTGCCCTGCCGGTAGACCGGCGCGGTGATCTCGGAGCCGACGTAGGACAGGGCCACGGTGGTGAAGCCGGGGCCGAGCAGGTCCTCGTCGGCCAGCGCCCGCACCCACAGCCGCCAGTCCTCGCCGCCCATCACCTTGACGGTCGCCGTCCGCTCGGCCTCGTCGGCCGGGGTGAGGTCGACGGTGCCGATCTGCGGGGCGCCGTCCTCGAAGAGCAGGGACGGCGAGGTGTACGGGGAGCCGAGCGGCTTGATCACCGAGTGGTGGACCTCACCGGTGGCCGGGTCGGTGCGCCGCGGTGAGGCGAGCGAGTAGACGAGGTAGTCGACCGGGCCGTAGCGCTCGGTGAGGAGCTTGAGCACCTCGGCGCGGGTGGCGTCCGCGTAGGCGTCGGCGTTGACGAAGGTGAAGTCGCCTCCGCCCTGCTCGACCAGGGCGGAGGTCGCGGCGGTGCGGTACCAGCCGGCGGTGGCGGTGCGCCGCTCCGTGGCGGCGGTCTCGTAGGCGACGCCGATGCCGCGGATGCCCTGGCGGCGCAGCCCGGCGAGCAGGAGCGCCTGGCCGTATCCGGCGCTGGCGCCGAGGACCAGCGCGACCGGGGCCCGACCGGCCGGCGCGGTGGGCTCGATGCGCCGCCACTGGCGGTCGACGGTGGCCCCGCTCCCGGCCGGGTGGGAGTTGACGATCAGGTAGCCCCGCTGCTTGGGGGTGATCTGCTGGATGCTCACGCGGTGGCGCCCTCTCCGATCCGGAGATCGTGATCAAGGTGTCGGTCGTCCGGAGCCTATCCGCGCCGTCGGGCACCGCCTCTGCCATGCCGTCACGGAAGATGCGGCCCGTACTTGTCGGAGGTCGTCATTGCGGCGGGTGTTCTGCTTCGGCTAACCGGAAGGCCGGTCACCGTGCGGACGGGTCGGCGGCACGCTCGGGGCGGTCCAGGCGCCAGACCACCGCGATCCCGCTGCCGGCCGGGGCGACCGGCGGTGCGGCCGGCTCCCGCCGGAGTTCGGTGAAGCCCAGACGGCGCGGGACGGCGGCGCTCGCGGTGTTGGCCCGGTCGTGCACGATCTCCAGGTACGCCACCTCCGGCAGGGTGAACGTCTCCTCGGCCAGCGCCGCCACCGCCCGGGTGGCGAGGCCCCGGCCGGTGGCGGCGGGGTGCAGCCAGTAGCCGACGCGGCGGCCGCCGGGCTCGGCCGCGCGGGCGGTCTGGCACATGCCGACCGGGGCGCCGTCCTCGACGATCGCGTAGTTGTACACCTCGCCGCTCGCCCACCAGGTGTCGCACCTGCCGAGCAGGGCGCGGGTGTGCTCCTCGTCGTGCCGGGCCACCCACGGCTCCCAGGGCCGCAGGTGGTCCAGCGACTCCTCGATCAGCGTGAAGGCCGCCGCGAAGTCCTCCTGCCCCCGCCAGCGTCGCAGCACGAGGTCTCCGCGCTCGATGACGTTCCTCGGTCGCACCATGACGGCCGTGCTCCATTCCCTCGGCGCCCGCCCCAGCGACCCGCGGTGGACCACCCCGCGGGTGAACTGCCCCACGCCGTCCACCCGGTGAGGGTCAGTGGCCGCCGCGGGGGACATCGCAGCCGTTGTGGTCCGGGTAGCCCGAGAAGGCCTCCGCCCTGGTGGAGTCGGGGATCATCGTCCCGGTCAGGCACATCCCGGTGGCCTGGACGATGAACCCGACGGTCGTCCGCCCGTTCTCGTACACCTGCACCTTCTCCGCCGGGTAGCCGAGGCCGGTGAGCCGGGCGCGGGTGCTGTCCGGGGTGTAGTCGTTGCCCATGCGCAGCGGTTCGAGCGCCTCCTTGATCCGCTGCACGGCGGCCAGTCCGTCGCAGCGGCTCTGGCCGTGCAGTGGGATGGGCACCTTGAAGCCGTTGTTCTCGGCGTAGTGGTCGAGCGGCAGCGCGGGCGGGGCCGTAGGGCTCGCCGTACGGGTGGGGATCGGGGTCGGGGTCTCGCCCGGACAGGGGAAGTCGACCGGCTTTCCCTGGGTCGTGGTCGCGGCCTTCGTCGGTGTGCCGGTGCCCGCGCCCTGGGCGGTGTCCACGTGCTTCGTCCCGCACCCCGCCGCCAGCACGGCGAGCGCCGCCAGTGCCGGAATGCCGAGGCGCCCCCGCCGGGTCCTGATCGTCGTCATCCCGCGATGATGCCCCGGCCGAGGGGGCCGCGTCACCTCCCCGCCGCGGCCCGGCAGGCCCATCGGGACCCGATGGGCGCAGGCCGTCCCGGCCCGGGGCTGCCCATCTCCCTTCTCCGGACGAACGCCCCGGCCCCAACCGCTAGTTGTGGAGATTGGGTGCCCGTCGACTGCGCCGCCGCGCACCGGGTAGGGGCCGGACAGGGGCGCCGGCCCACCCGGGACCGGCGCCACGGCCACAGGAGGGTCGTTCGATGCAGATGCCCGCCCACCCGATGCCCGTCACCTTCCCCGACAGCCCGCTGCCCGACGTCCCGGTCGTCGCGGAGCTGCGGTTCGACCCGAGCCTGCCCTACGCGGCCTGCCTGGCGTTCCCGCTGACGCCCTGCGCGTGCGTACCGGCCGAGGCCCAGGTGTGCTGGTACTTCAGCCGCGAGCTGCTGACCGAGGGCCGGAACGCCCCGGTCGGCAGCGGCGACGTCCGGGTGAGCCCGGGGCACGAGGGCGAGGTCCTGATCACCCTGCGGGGGCCCGACGGCGAGCAGGCCGTCCTCAGCGCCCCGGAGGAGGAGGTCACCGCGTTCCTCTCGGACTCCTTCCGGCTGGTGCCGGCCGGCGCGGAGTCCGAGCACCTCGACGTGGACACCGCGCTCGCCCGGCTGCTCGCGGAGGACTGAGCACCCGGGCGAGCGGCGCACGGATGACCGCGCCCGTTGCGCCATTGGAGTGCTCTGGCACCGCCCACCGCGGCAACCGAGGTCCTCGACCGCCCCGCGCGCCGGGAGGCCCACTAGGTTCCTGCCGTGGACGAAACCAGGGCTTCGAACGGGCGCGAGCCGTCCGCCGGCGAGCGCGTCGCGACCCACCTGGACGGGCGGCTGCCGGTCATGGAGGCAGGCCGGGAACTGCTCCGCAAGGTCTTCCCGGACCACTGGTCCTTCCTGCTCGGCGAACTCGCGCTGTACAGCTTCGTGGTGCTGCTGCTGACCGGCGTGTACCTGACGCTCTTCTTCGATCCGAGCATGAACGAGGTCGTCTACCAGGGCGCCTACCTGCCGCTCAGCGGCGTGCGGGTGTCCGAGGCGTACGCGTCGACGCTGCGGATCAGCTTCGAGGTGCGGGGCGGACTGATGATCCGCCAGATCCATCACTGGTCGGCGCTGCTGTTCGCCTCCGCGATCGGCGTGCACCTGCTGCGGGTGTTCTTCACCGGGGCGTTCCGCCGCCCGCGCGAGCTCAACTGGATGATCGGGGTGACGCTGTTCAACCTCGCGCTGCTGGAGGGGTTCTCCGGCTACTCGTTGCCCGACGACACCCTCTCCGGCACCGGCCTGCGGATCGCCGAGGGCGTGCTGCTCTCGGTGCCGCTGGTCGGCTCCTACCTCACCCTGTTCGCCTTCGGCGGCGAGTTCCCCGGGCACGACATCATCCCCCGGCTGTTCACCCTGCACGTCCTCCTGGTCCCTGGCCTGCTGCTGGCCCTGGTCGGGGCGCACCTGACGCTGGTGGTGGCGCTGAAGCACACCCACTGGGCCGCCCCCGGCCGCACCAACCGCAACGTCGTGGGGATGCCCTTCTTCCCCCAGTTCCTGACCCGTACGGTGGGCCTGCTGTTCACGGTGGGCGGCGTGATGGCGCTGTCGGCCTTCCTCGCCGAGATCAACCCGATCTGGCGGTACGGCTCCTACCGCCCCGACGTCGTCGGGACGGGCGCGCAGCCGGACTGGTACATCGGCTTCATCGAGGGGGCGCTGCGGCTGATGCCGGCCGCGGAGACCAGGGTGCTCGGGCACACCGTGTCGTGGAACGTGCTCCTGCCCGCCCTGGTGGTGCCCGGCCTGCTGTTCGCGGTGCTGTACGCCTACCCCTTCGTCGAACGGTGGCTCGACCCCGGCACCGGCGAACACCATCTGTGCGACCGCCCGCGCAACAAGCCCACCCGCACCGCACTGGGCACCGCCGGGATCACCGTCTACGCCGTGCTGCTGATCGCCGGCGGCAACGACGTGATCGCGTACACCTTCGAGCTCTCCGTCAACGCGCTCACCGTGGCGCTGCGGACGGCGCTGATCGTGCTGCCGCCGGTGGTCTTCATGCTCACCCGGCGCCTCTGCCTGGCCCTGCAGGCGCGGGACCGCGCCCGGCTGCTGGACGGCGACGAGACCGGCCGGATCGACCAGTCCCACGACGGCGGCTTCTCCGGTCACCACCGCCCGGTGCCCGCGGCCGAGCGGTACGTGCTGCTGGCGCGCGCCGCGGCGGAGCCGGTGACCGCCCCGGAGGGAGCACCGCGGCACGAGCGGGTGCGCGCCGCGGCGAGCTCCTGGTACCACCGCGACCGGGTCGAACTCCCGGCCACCGAGGGGGAGTCGGAGCGCGTCGCGGCCGTCCTCACCGCCCCGGCCCACCCCGCTCCCCCGGCCGTCCGGGCGCCCGGGCCGTCCCGGGGCGGCCCGCTCCGGCGGCTGCTGCGCCGCCTCAGCCCGCGTCGTGGTCGCGGTACTGGAAGATGAAGCCGGCGACGGCGAACGCGAGCACCAGCGCGCCGAGGACGATCAGCCACCGGGCGAAGACCAACCCCAGGGCGAAGACCGTCACGCCGACCGCCGCGAGGACCGGGTAGCCGCTGCGGGCCGGGAAGAACCCCACCGGCCCGGCCTCCTCCGCGATCTCGGCCTCCTTGCGGTCCTGCGCCCGGCCGCCGCCCAGCCGCTGGTGCTGGACGAACCAGAACAGTGCGACCAGGCCGGACATCAGGAACGCCACCGTCAGGATCGCCTTGCCGGCCGGCTCCCGGGCCCAGAAGCCGTAGATCAGCCCGGTCACCGCGAAGAACACCGTCATGACGGCGAACAGCCACCCCTCCGCCTTCACCGCCCGCTCCCCCGCTCGCCGGTACGGCCGGACGGCCGCCCGGAGGTGCCGTTCGACGGCTCGTCCGTGGGCACCTCCGGATGGTGCAGGTCGAAGGCCGGGGACTCGGAGCGGATCCTGGGCAGCGCGTGGAAGTTGTGCTGCGGCGGGGGGCTGGAGGTGGCCCACTCCAGTGACCGGCCCCAGCCCCACGGGTCGTCCTCGGTGACCCGGGTGCCGTGCCGGGTGGTGGTCCAGACGTTGTAGAAGAACGGCAGGTTGGAGACCCCGAGCAGGAACGAGCCGATCGAGGCGCACACGTTCAGCGCCGTGAAGTCGTCCACGGCCAGGTAGCTCGCGTAGCGGCGCGGCATCCCCTGGGCGCCCAGCCAGTGCATCACCAGGAAGGTGGTCTGGAACCCCACGAACAGGATCCAGAAGTGCACCTTCCCCAGCTTCTCGTCGAGCATCTTCCCGGTGAGCTTCGGCCACCAGAAGTAGAAGCCCCCGAAGGTGGCGAAGACGACCGTCCCGAACAGCACGTAGTGCAGGTGGGCCACCACGAAGTAGCTGTCGGTGACGTGGAAGTCGATCGGCGGCGCGGCCAGCAGCACCCCGCTCAGCCCGCCGAACAGGAAGGTCACCAGGAAGCCGATCGACCAGAGCATCGGGGTCTCGAAGGACAGCGAGCCGTTCCACATCGTCCCGACCCAGTTGAAGAACTTCACCCCGGTGGGCACCGCGATCAGGAAGGACATCATCGAGAAGAACGGCAGCAGCACCTGGCCGGTGGCGAACATGTGGTGCGCCCACACCGACATGGACAGCGCGGTGATGGCGATGGTCGCACCGATCATCCCGTAGTAGCCGAACAGCGGCTTGCGGCTGAACACCGGGATGATCTCGCTGACGATGCCGAAGAACGGAACCGCGACGATGTAGACCTCGGGGTGGCCGAAGAACCAGAACAGGTGCTGCCACAGCAGCGCCCCGCCGTTGGCCGCGTCGAAGGCGTGCGCGCCGAACTTGCGGTCCGCCTCCAGGCAGAGCAGCGCGGCGGTCAGCACCGGGAAGGCCAGCAGCACCATGACGGAGGTGAACAGCACGTTCCAGGTGAAGATCGGCATCCGGAACAGCGTCATGCCCGGTGCCCGCAGGCAGGTGATGGTGGTGATGAAGTTGACCGACCCCAGGATGGTGCCCAGGCCGGCCACCACCAGCCCGAACGCCCAGAGGTCCCCGCCCGCCCCGGGCGAGAACAGCGGACCGTTCAGCGGCGCGTACGCGAACCAGCCGAACGAGGGCGCGCCCTGGGTGGTGAGGAAGCCGCTCAGCACCATCAGCCCGCCCAGCAGGAAGGCCCAGTAGGTGAAGGCGTTCAGCCGGGGGAAGGCCACGTCCGGCGAGCCGATCTGCAGGGGCATGATCGCGTTGGCGAACCCGGCGAAGGTCGGGGTGGCGAACAGCAGCAGCATGATCGTGCCGTGCATGGTGAACAGCTGGTTGTACCGCTCGTTGGACAGCAGCCCGGTGTCCGGCCCCACCAGCTGGGCCCGCATCAGCAGCGCGAGCACGCCCCCGACCAGGAAGAAGCCGAAGGCCGTCGCCAGGTAGAGGTTCCCGATGACCTTGTGGTCCGTGGTGAACAGCCAGCGCAGCAGCGTGCTGCCCTGCCGGACCCGCGACCGGGTGCGATCCTGCGCCCGCGGCGCGGTGGACGAAGCGCTCATGGAACCTCCGCAGCGGAGCCGGTGACGCCCCCGGTCGCGGCGCCGACTCCCTCCCCGGCCCGGCGGAGGGCCCGCCCTCGCACGCCTTCGCCGACCCTAGCGGCGGCGGCCCGGGCCGCCGGGGCGCCACGCGGTACGGCCCGTCGACCGGGTGTGGCGCCGCGCCGCGGCCGGCTCAGCGCTCCCGCAGGCCGGGGACCACCTCGCGCAGGCGCTCGGCGCCGATCGCACCCGCCCGCAGCAGGACCGGCACCTCGCCGGTGATGTCCACGATCGAGGAGGGCACGGCGGCCGCGGTCGGGCCCCCGTCGAGGTAGACGGCCACCGAGTCGCCGAGCATGCCCTGGGCGGCGTCGCAGTCCTGCGGCGACTCGTGCCCGGTCAGGTTCGCACTGGAGACGGCCAACGGTCCGGTGGCGTTGAGCAGTTCGATGGCGACCGGGTGCGCGGGCATCCGCACCGCGACCGTCCCGCCGGTCTCGCCGAGGTCCAGCTCGACCGACTCCAGGTGGCGGGCCACCACGGTCAGCCCGCCCGGCCAGAACTCCTTGACCAGGTCCCGCGCGCGCTCCGTCACCTCGACCAGCCCGTCCAGCGCCTCCGGGGAGCCGACCAGCACCGGCGAGGGCATGTTCCGCCCCCGGCCCTTGGCCCGCAGCAGGCGGTCGACCGCCTGCGCCGCGAAGGCGTCCGCGCCCACGCCGTACACGGTGTCCGTGGGCAGCACGACGAGCTCACCGCGGCGCACCGCGGCCACGGCCTCGCGCAGCCCGGCTGCGCGCTCCGACGGGTCCGAGCAGTCAAAACGACGAGTCATCAGGGGTCTCCACCGGCGGGCCGCCGGCCCGCACCGTTCCTCCGGCCCGGCCACCTCTCCGACCGGACACGACCTGGTCAGCCTACCCGTCCCGCTCCCGCTGCCCGGCCGCACCCTGGCCGGGCAGCGGGAGGGGCGGAATCGTCGGCGGCCTCGGCCGCTCGGGTGGCACGGCACCGCGGCGCCGTACCGGGCCGCCCTCCCCGGGGGCGGGCGGTGCCGGGCGGACGTAGGTTGCGGACATGACCAGTGACGAGACGGTCCCGGCCGTGGGAGTGCGCCCGCTGGACGAGGTGTTCGCCGCGATCGACAGGGTCAACCGGCGCCCCCGGCCCTGGACCGGCTTCGAGCACGGCGTGCTCGGCGCCTACCGATGGGCCGCCGGCGCCCAGATCGCGACCCCGGTCACCGCAGCCGCCACGGCTGCCGCCACGTCCGGCGCCACCGGCCCGGGCCACGCGCAGCTGTTGGCCGAGTGCCAGGCCGCCGCCGTCCACCTCCACCGGGTCCGTGCCCAGGGGGCGGACCACAGCTATGTGCTCGGCGTCCACCGGGCACTGGCTTGGCTCTGCGGACTGCACGAGGACCGCCCATGAACCGGGCGGCCCGGACGTGTCAGGTGTATCGGGATGTATCAGGTGTGTCGGGCGTTCGGCGCTGAGCAGGGGTCAGGCCGTGTCAGTAGTAGTGGCGGCGGCCGCCGACGGCGTGCCCGAGCGCTCCGGCGACCCACAGGACCAGGCCGATGAGGGCCAGCACGATGCCGATGGTCCAGAGGATCGAGATGCCGGTGACGAAGCCGATGATGAGCAGGATGACGCCGAGGAGTATCACGAGGGTCTCCGGGGTTGAGGGATGGCCGTCGACGGGGGCGGCTTCGTCGGCTCGAGCCGGCCGGGGCCGTCCCCGGGAAGCCGGGCCGGTGCTGTCCGACCCGTCTCCACACCCCACGCGTGTACCGCGGTACCGCCCGGGCAAACCGGTCCGCCGCTCCCCCGTCAGCGCCGGTGGCGTCCGCCCCGGCGGCGGGGCGGTGCGGCCACCCGGGGCGCGGGCAGGAAGAGCCGGGCCAGCTCGCGCCCCAGATTGACACCGATGGCCAGGGCCATCGCCATCGCGCCGGCCCGCCCGATGCCGCTCAGCCCGACCTCGGGCTCGCCCCGGACGAAGGCGAGCATCCCGAAGTACAGCACCGAGCCGGGCAGCAGCGGCCCCAGCGCGGCGGTGATGTGCGGCAGCGCCGAACTGCCCCGGCAGCGCGCCATGAGCTGGCCGGACAGCCCCACCAGCCCGGCCGCCAGGCCGGTGGCCAGGATCGGCTCGCCGCCCGCGTTCACCAGCACCCCGTACGTGGACCAGCCGGCCGCGCTGTTCACCAGGACCGCCGGCAGCGTGGACGGCTCGGTGTTCAGCAGCACCGCGAACGCCAGGGTGAGCAGCACCGCGGCGGCGAGCTGCAGCGGCGGGTTCACCGCCCCGGGCGGGACGTCCTGGGCGGCGAGGTCGGCGCCGTTGTTGACGCCGACGTAGAGCACCGTCATCACCCCGATCACCACGCCGGCCATCAGGTACAGCGCTTCGAGCAGCCGGGCGGCGGCGGTGAGGTAGAAGCCCGCCAGCCCGTCCTGGGCCGCCGCCACCATGGGCCACCCCGGCAGCACCGCGTACAGCCCTCCGGTGATCACCACCGATCCGCGCAGGTGCAGCCCGTTGAACGACAGCAGGATGCCGATCACGGCGGCGGGCACCGCCGCCACCACGAACTGGTAGAACGCCGGGAGGTCGTGGCGCGCCACGAGGGCCGAGAACCGCTCGCCCAGCAGCGCGGCGACGAGGGCGCTGGCGAACACCAGCCAGGCCCTGGCGTCGGCCCGGCCGCCGATCAGCAGCGTGGCGGCCCCGGCCATCCCCCCGCAGGAGAGCACGAACAGCCGGCCGGAGTAGGGGCGGCTGCGCCGGCGAGCCGCCACCAGGCGGCCGTGCGCCTCGGGGACGGCCATCCCACCCACGGTGATCTCGGTGACCAGCCGGAACACGGCGGCCAGCCGTGCGTAGTCGACGGTCGGGCGGCGGACCGAGCACTCGGCCGTCAGAGAGGGCTCCGACGGGCCCGGCTGGTACGAGATCGCCACCCGGGTGAAGGTGACCTGTGGGTCGCAGGGGTGGACCCGGTAGGCGCGCGCGACGGCGAGCATGGCGGCCTCGACGTCCTCGGCCGCCTCACCGCTGGCCAGCAGTAGCTCGCCGACCAGCAGCGCGAGGTCCAGCACCTGCGCCGGCTCGACACCCTCCGACTGATCTGCGCCTGCCCCCTCCGGCGCGGGCTTCCGGTCGGCCGTCGGGGTGCGCAGCAGCGACAGCATCGCGTCGGGCCAGGGGGCCGCGGTGGCCTCGCCGTTCGTTCCGGGCCGGGCGCCCGTCCGTCGCCTTCCGGGCGCGGGGGCCTGGGGCGGCACCCGTTCGGGCCTGGTGGGGCGTTCTTCCGGGCCGGCCTGCGCGCCGAGCTGCTCGTGTTCCGTCATCGCGACTCCCTGACCCCACCCCCTCCGTCACCAGTGTGCAGCCGGTCAATTACCCGGAGTGATGCTGCGGCGAACGCGTCACACCGGGCACACCCGTCCGAACCGGAGCACGACCGGCAGTACACGCCCCATCGCCCCGCGCGTGCCGACCTCGGGGCGAATGGACGGCCGGCCGCCGGACCCACGGGCCGGCCGCACGAGGGCCCGACCGCCGGATTCGCGGTGGCGCCTGCGGGTAGACGCGCCTACGCAACGACCCCGCACAGGAAGGGAGGCGTCGGTCATGCCCCGCGGATCAAGCCCCAAGCGGGAGCGCCAGTACGAGCACATCAAGGAGAGCGCGCTCGAACGGGGCGAGAGCGAGAAGCGGGCCGAGGAGATCGCAGCCCGGACGGTGAACAAGGAGCGCGCCCGGCACGGCGAGTCGAGGACCGCCAGTCGGAGCTCGACCCACGACATGTCCTCCGGTCGGCGCGGCGGTCGGCACTCGCACCAGGGCTCCCAGGGCCCGACCTACGACCAGTTGTACAACGAGGCCAAGCAGCGCGGCATCAAGGGCCGTTCGAAGATGAACAAGCGCCGGCTGGCCAGCGCGCTCGGCTACTGAGCGGCGCGCTCCGCCCGAGGAGGTGCCTCGATGACCGTCCCGATACCCCCGGACCCGGACACCCGGCCGACCCCCCACCCCGATCCCGGGCCACCGCCGGGCGAGCCCGATCCGGCGCCCTCGCCGATCCCGCCGTTCCCGCCGCCGGAACCGATCCCGGACCCCGGTCCGGCGCCGCTCCCGCAGCCGCACCCCGGGCAGGGCTGAGGCCGCCGCCCGGTGCCGCCGAGCGGCCGGGCCGGCAGCTCAGCACCGGTCAGAACCGCGGCGCGAGCAGGCTGTCCAGCTCGGCTTCGAAGAGCAGCTCGGGCCGGAAGCCCATGCCGGTGAAGTGCCCGGCGAGCTCCAGTGACAGCACGCCGTGCAGGCGGGTCCAGAAGACCAGGAAGCGGTGGAGCACCTCGGGCGGGGCCGGCTGCTCGCCGGCCCAGTCCCGGTGGCCCACCAGGTGGGTGGCGAACGGCGCCTCCTCGGCGTCCGGTCCGGCCGGAGCGAGCGCCGCGCAGGCGTCGACCAGCGTCCGCATGACCTCGTCGGCGATGGCCGTGGTGCCCTCGGGCGCGTGGTAGCCGGGCACGGGGGTGCCGTAGATCAGGAAGTACCGCTGGGGGTCGGCCAGGGCCCAGCCGCGCAGGGCGTGGGCGAGCCCGGGCAGGTCGGCGCCCTCGGCGGCGGCCGCGCCAAGGGTGTCGGCGAGGCTGCGGTACGCGTCCCGGACGAGTGCGGTGATCAGCTCGTCGCGGCCGGCGAAGTAGCGGTAGAGCGCGGGGCCGCTCATGCCCATCCGCTTGGCGATCGCGTTGACGGAGAGCGCCGAGGCGCCGGCCGTGGCGATCTGCTCCCAGGCGTGCGCCTTGATCTCCTCGCGCACCTGGGACCGGTAGCGCTCGCGCGGGGTGCCCGCGTCCGTCCTCGCCATGACCTGCCCGCTCTCCGAGTCATCCGACTACACACTCACGCTTCCGTTAGAAGTTATCACGGAACCCGTTGACCTCTCAGCTCTTGGAGAGTTACAACTTCTCACGAAGGCGTGAGCATCTAGCTCGCGGCGTCCGTGCCGTCCCGACGGCCGACCAGTGATGGGGAGTCCCATGTCCGCCACCCGCAGCACCGGCATCCGCACCGCCCTCCTGACCGTCCCGCTCACCCTCGGCCTGCTCGGCGCCACCGCGGCGCCCGCCGGGGCCGCCACCGCCCACCGCTCCGGCTCCTCGCTCACCTGCCACGGGGCGGGCGTCGACCCCGACGCCCGCGTCCGCTACCGGACCGAGACCGTGATCCACGCACCACTGCGCACCGTCTGGCGGCTCCAGAGCGACGTGGAGCGCTGGCCCGACTGGCAGGCCCCGGTGCAGAGCGCCGAGCGCCTCGACAGCGGCCCGCTGCACCGGGGCTCGGCGTTCCGCTGGACCACCCCTCTGCCCCCGAACCCCTCGTCCGCCGACCCCAGCCTGGAGATCACCTCCACCGTCCGGCAGCTGCGGCCCGGCTCCTGCATCCGCTGGACCGGCCCGGCGGTCGCGACCAGGCTGCGGATCGACGGCGTCCACGTGTGGAACTTCACCGAGGTGCCCGGCGGCGTCCTGGTGCGCACCGAGGAGACCCACACCGGCCCCCAGGTCGACGCGAACGCCTCGGCCGCCACCGCCATCCTCCGCCAAGGCCTCGAAGGCTGGCTGCACGACCTGAAGACCACCGCCGAGGCCCGTGCACAGGAGGACCGCCCCGCCGGACCGGCCGAGGTAGCCGTCCGGCCGGACCAGGAACACCCCGGCGCCGTACGCCTCGTAGGCCGGGATGCGGACCACCGGAGCGGTGAGGGCGGGCAGCGGGGTGTCCGTGCCGACGGTGAGCAGCGTCCAGTGCGGGCCGCGGAAGGCGTCGAACAGCCGGGTGCCGGCCCGGCGGCCGTCCGGGGCGCGGTCGCCGGCCCGCAGGGCGTCCGCCGGGAGGTCCGGGCGGGTCTCCACCGAGAGCGTGGACTCCCGGTAGCCGAGGCCGAGTTGCCGGGTCGCCCAGCCGCGGCGCTCCTCGCCGCGGTGGACTCGGGTGGACAGCTCCAGCATCGCCGCCGCGTTGGCCCGGCGCTCCTGCTCGTAGCTGTCGAGCAGCGCCTCGTCCGCCCGCCCGGCCAGCACCGCGGCCAGCTTCCAGCCCAGGTTGTAGGCGTCCTGGACGCTGGTGTTCAGGCCCTGCCCGCCGGCCGGCGAGTGGACGTGCGCGGCGTCGCCCGCGAGGAACACCCGGCCGGCGCGGAAGCGGTCCGCGAGCGCCGCGCGCGGGCGGAACTCGGAGATCCAGCGCAGTTCGGTGACCTGCTCGGCGGCCAGGTGGGAGCGGGCCGCGACCACCCTGCGCAGGCCCTCGACGGTGAGGTCGACGGCCGTCCCCTGCGGGAACTGGGCGACCAGCTGGAAGTCCTCGGTACCGCCGAGCGGGCAGATCGCCAGCAGTCCCTCCTCGGACCGGAACACGTGCCAGTGCTCGCGGTCCAGCCCGTCGACCCGGACGTCCGCGACCAGCATCGGGTCCGGGTCGACGGTCTCCCCGGTCATCCCGATGCCGAGCAGGCGCCGCACCGTCGAGCGCCCGCCGTCCGCCGCGACGACGTAGCGCGCCCGGACCGGGCCGCCGGTGGCGAACTCGGCGGTCACGCCCTCCTCGTCCTGCGTCAGACCGACCAGCTCCCGCCCGAACGCGACCTCGCCGCCCAGCTCGCGCAGCCGCCCGTACAGCACCTGCTGGGTGCGCCACTGGGGCAGCATCAGCACCTCGGTGTACGGCTCGGCCTCGGAGGGCTCAGTCGGGTCGTACATCCGGTGCTCGCCCTGCGGTTCGCCGTCCCGCCAGATCAGGTTGGGCGGATAGTGCCCCGCCACCGCGCGGACCCGGTCGAGCACGCCGAAGTCGTGGAACACCTCCAGCGTGCGCGGCTGGAGACCCTTGCCGCGCGAGCCGGGGAAGAGTTCCGCGCCGCGCTCGACCACCAGCGCGGCGGCGCCGTGCCGGGCGAGGTCCAGCGCCAGGGCGAGTCCGGTGGGCCCGGCGCCGATGATCAGGACGTCCGTGTGCATGCCGCGAGAAGCCACGACAACCTCCTTAACGTTGTTAAGTAGCGGCCAGGTCGTCGACGCCGCGCTGGACCTGCTGAACGAAGTCGGCCTCGACGGCCTGACGCTGCGCGCCATCGCCGCCCGGCTCGACGTCAAGGCACCCGCGCTGTACTGGCACTTCAAGGACAAGCAGGCGCTGCTGGACGAGATGGCGACCGAGATGATGCGCCGCATGACGGCCCGGGCGGCGGGCGCGGCCGCCGAGGCCGACGGCGACCCGGCCCCGGGCGACTGGCGGGAGGCCTACCTGAGGACCATGCGCACCCTGCGCGCCGAGCTGCTGCGCTACCGCGACGGCGCGAAGGTCTACAGCGGCACCCGGTTCACCGACACCGGCTACGCGGCCGGTCTGGACGCCTCGCTGCGCCTGCTGGTCGATTCCGGCTTCACCCCGGCGGCCGCCGCCCGGGCCTGGCTGACCGCGTACAGCTACACCATCGGTTACGTCATCGAGGAGCAGGCCATGGGCCCCAGTCCCTTCGACGGCACCGGGGGCTACGACGTGGAGGCCCGCGCCGAGCGCCTGGCCGCCCACCCGCTGGCCGCCGAGTCGGGCCGGGTGATGTTCCAGGACTTCGACGAGGGCTTCGAACAGGGCCTGGCGGCGGTGCTCGCCGGGGTCGAGGCCACCCTGCTCGGCTGACGGCTCCGGCGCGGGCGCCACGCCCGGCGCCCGCTCGCCGTTCCGCCCGACGGCACCGCCGGGCCCGCACCGGGGCCCGACGGTGTCCGTGCTTCGGAGGAGGTGCGGTCAGGCGGTCATGAACTCACCCGCCCGCAGCGCCCGCTTCACGATCCGGACGTCCCCGATGTACCCGTGGAAGACCTTGTCCAGCACCCCCGCGTACGAGTAGCCGCCCAGCATCCACGGCCGCCCCAGCGTGGTCAGCCCGACCGCGGGCGTCGCCGGGTTGCGCACCACCTCGCAGCCCTCGACGTACATCCGGCTGAGCTTCCCGTCGTTGACCACCGCGACGTGCCACCACCGGTCCAGCGGCAGCTGGTGGCCCCAACAGGTGGACGCCCCGGTCTGGTTGAGCGGGTAGACGCACCACTGGAGGGCCGGCCCGTCGGAGACGCTGAGCGTCACGACCGGCTCCTCCGCGTCCGTCCCGGGCCCGCTCCTGCCCGCCTCGGCGCTCATCCCCCACCGGCTGAGCAGGGCGGACCAGCGGCTCTGCGCGGAGTCCCAGTCGGCGGGCAGCTTGAAGAAGGCCTCGACGGTGAACCCGCGCTCGAAGGTCTGCCGGTTCACGGGCGCGGTGGGCACGGTCTGGAGGTAGCCGCCGCGGACCGGCGAGCGGGTGCCCCTGAACTGGATGTCGCGCATGTTCGCTCCCGGTAGTGGTGTGTGCCCTGACGGTAGGTACCGGGATTGGTCGGAGATCATCGGCCGGGCCACGCCCCGCTGAACAGCGGCCGAATCCGACGGACGTCGGCACCCGAGCGGTGCGGGACCCTGCCGGCCGCGTGCGCCCGGGGTGCGTCCCCGCGCGGACCGGCCGTAGAACGGAAGGGGAGGACGCCGGTCGGCGGGTGCGTCGCCGAGGCTGAGGAGGTGGCCGCGATGGGTCTGCCCCTGGCGGCCGGGCACGTGCTGGTGCGGCTCGGCGCGGGCCCGCAGGAGTCGGCGGAAGCGGTGCTCGACGCGCTGGAGGCCGCCTTCCCGACCCACACCGGGCGCGGCCGGACCCGGATCGGCAACGTCTGGGAGGATCCCGCCACCGTGACCTCGGAGGGCGTCCGGGTGGTGGCCGTGCCCGAGCCCGAGGGCGCCGCCGCCGGCCCCGCACCGAGCCCGTCGGTGCGCCTCTCCCAGTCCTTCGACGCCCACGCGGCGGGCTCGCCGGGGCCGCCGGCGGCCCTGGCCGGCGGACTCGCCGCGGACCTGCTGGGCGGCCCCGAGGACGTCGAGCGGGTGCTGAGCGCCCTGGCCGGGTTCTGCCGGACGCACGAGGAGGGCCGCGAGAAACAGGGGCCCCTGCTGGCGGTACGGCTTCGGCTCGACCAGCACGGCTGAGCGCCCCGCGGGCGTGTGCCGGCGCAGGACCCGGGTAGGCGTGCCGGCGGAACACCGCCGACTGACTCCGTTCGGGGGCCGTCATGGCCGTACCACGCAAACCAGGAACGCAGCACGGGGGCAGGGCCCGTCGCCGGGGCGGCGAGCGCCACGACTTCCCGGGCACCCCGCAGGGCCCCGGCCGGACGACACCGCAGCTCCGGCCCCAGGAGACGGTGCGCCGGGGCACCGAGCCGGTGACCGCCCGTTCGGACCTGGAGCTGAGACGGCTGCTGTCCCGGGTCTTCCTGGTCCTGTTCGTCGTCGGGACGGTGGCCTTCGCCGTACTGGCCGCAACGGTCGGCCCGGGCCCCGCGCCCAACCAGGGGACCTACGCCTTCTTCGCCGCCCTGTGCGCCGGGTTCGCCGGCGTCGCCGGGCTCGACCTGATGGTGATCCGGCGCCGCCTGGCGGCCGGCCAGGGCCGCGACCGGGCCGACGCCCCGGGGACCACCGGCTCAGAAAGCAGGGCTCCGGGGCAGCCGGGCGCCGACCGGCGGGACTGAGCGGGCACCCTCATCGGGTCGCGATCGGCACCAGCCCGCACACCCGGTCATCGTCGCCCGCCACCGTCCGCCGGCCTCGGGGAAACCGGGGCGGCCTCGTGCTCGACCTGTCACCGAGCGACAACCATCCCACCGGGTCTGGCCCGGTGGCTGTTCGGCAGACCCCGGGTTTGCATGGAGGCACCGAGCCCCCAACGATCCGGAGGTAGCGCCGTGTACGAGATGTGGGCCGAGCACGACCCGGCGGTGTCCCCGCCCGCCGTGGTGTGGCACGTGGTGGCGAAGGACGACGCGACGTCCTCACTGTGCGGGCGGTTCCTGGAGCCCTCCCAGCGCGTCGTCCCAGCGGCGGACGGTACCGGTGCGGCCGGACCGGACCGGTACTGCGACCCCTGCCTGGTCACCGTGCGCAAGGCCTTGGCCGCCAGCGCGCAGTGACCGTCCGTCGCGACGTCCGCCCTCGTCGCCTTCTCTCCTTCACCGCCTTCGTTCCGGCATGCGCCATGTCCGCGTGGTCATGGCAGCGGCACCGCCGTCAGGCACGGGTGCCGACTGCAGGTCGCGGGAGCCGCCAGGACGGTGGCCACCCCGCGGGTGATCTCCACCCGCAGGCCACCGTCCGAACTCTCCCAGACCAGGCCGCCATCGGGCCCCACGGTCTGCGTCTCGTGCACGACGACCACGGACGGTGGAGCGTGCCCGCCGATCTGGCCGGGGAGCGTCACCGCGTAACGGCGGGTGAGGCTTCTCATCTCGGCCTCCTTCTCTCCCCACCCTGCGCCATCGATTCTCCTCCCCCGGCCGACCGCTTGTACACGGAGGACCGACGTCCCTACGGGAGGAAGATCGGTGTCGCTGCGCGTTTGCCCCGTCCCGGCGCTCCTACACACCGGGGAGCCGAAAATCTCGGTGCCCGGGCGACCGGATCCGGCGGCGCCGCAGGGCGAACCGTCGCGGCCCGGGTCATCGAGACGTGAGGACACCCCGCCGAGCCCGAGGAGGCCGCCCGTGGGAGTGAACGGCGCCGGACCGGACCGGCGGCCCGTTCCGCTGGGCAGCCGCCGCCCCCGGGTGTCGGCACGCCGGACCCCGGCGGGGGCACCGGGCCCGGGCCGGGCTCAGTCCGGGGAACACGTCTCCTCCGGG
This sequence comes from Kitasatospora sp. NPDC101235, assembly GCF_044767505.1. Lineage (NCBI taxonomy): Bacteria > Bacillati > Actinomycetota > Actinomycetes > Kitasatosporales > Streptomycetaceae > Kitasatospora > Kitasatospora sp. NPDC101235. The sequence goes on along the minus strand of NZ_JBIWNZ010000004.1, from coordinate 335,719 downwards.
CTGCGGACGGCGGCCGGGTACACCTGGCGGCTGGTGCTGCTCGGGCTCGCCGCCTATCTGGTCGTCGACGTCCTCGCCCGGCTCGTACTGCCGGTCATCGCGCTGTTCGTGGCCCTGGTCATCACCTCCGTACTGCGCCCGCCGGTCGACCTGCTGGCCCGGGCGACGCCGCGCCCGCTCGCCGTCCTGCTCGCCTTCCTCTGCACCTTCGTGCTCGTCGGCGGGGTGCTGGCGCTGGCCGGCTCGACCGTCGCCGACGAGTGGAGCCGGCTGGGCAGCGAGCTGCGCGGCGGCCTCTCCCGGATCGACCGCTGGCTCAGCGGCGCCCCCTTCCACTTACGGCCGGGCACCGTCACCGATCTGCGGGCCAAGATCGGCGAGTTCGTCTCGGCCCACCGCTCCGCCCTGCTCAGCTCCGCACTCAGCGGTGCCGGCCGGGTCGTCGAGCTGGTCACCGGGCTGGCGCTCGCAGTGTTCTGCTCGGTGTTCTTCCTGCACTCCGGCGACCGGATGTGGTCCTGGGCGCAGCAGCAGCTGCCGGTCCGCAGCCGCTCCGCCTGGGACCGCGCCGGCCGCGCCGCCTGGCAGACCTTCGCTGGCTACACCCGCGGCGTGCTGATCGTGGCGGCGTCCAACGCCGTGCTGGTGGGCATCGCGCTGGCGATCCTGCAGGTGCCACTGGTCATGCCTCTGATGGTGCTGGAGTTCGTGGCGACGCTCGTCCCGCTGGTCGGCTCCCCGATCGCCCTGGCGATCGCCGCCATGGTCGCGCTCGCCGCCCGCGGCCCGGTGGTCGCGCTGCTGGTGCTCGCGCTGATCGTGGTCATCGGCCAGATCGAGGGCCACCTGCTGCATCCGCTGGTGCTCAGCTGGTCCGTCCGCATCCACCCGGTGGTCATCGCCCTGTCCGTGGCCGGCGGCGCGGTGCTGGCGGGGGCCCTGGGCGCGGTGGTGGCGGTGCCGGTGGTGTCGGTGGCCTGGGCGGTGCTCAGCGAGCTGCGCGGCGGTGGCACGCCCGGCCGCTCGAGGACGGGACCCCCTACGGTGGGCGACCAGTCCGGTCGCCGAAAGGACGAAGGCCGGTGCCCGGACCGGGGCGGAGGCGGCCGGCACCGCGGGTGAGCGCGCAGTGGCACCGACCAGCAGCGGACCGGCCGAGAGCGACGGCAGCAGAGCCCTGGTGAGACCGCCGCTGGTCCGCCCGGCCCCCGAGGTGGGGCCGTTGGGCCCTGGCCGCGCGGCCGGGGGGCCGGGATCCTGGTCGCCGGTATGCGCCGGCTGGGAGTGGAAGGGCCTGGGGATGGGCGAGTTGGTCACGGTGAGGGCGTTCGAGGGGCTGACCGGCGAGGTCCTGGCCGAGGCGCGGGCCCGGGTGGCCGCCGCGGCGGAGGCTCCGGGGGTGGGGGTCCTGGTGGAGGGCCTGCGGGTCCGGCTCGCGGCCGTGGCCGGGGGCGTGCTGGCGCAGGTGAACGCCGAGGTGGACGGCCGGCGGATCCGCGTCCAGGAGGCCGCGGCCGGGCTGGGTGACTCGCTCGACCGGGTGAGCGACGCGCTGCGCACCAGGATCAGGGCCGTCACCGGGGCCTGGGCGCCGCGCCCCTGGCCGGGCCACCGTACGGCGGCCCCCACCGGGCCGGGTGGCGAAGCCGTCCGCGAGCTGCGGGTGGCCCGGCGCAAGGAGCCCTCGCTGGTGTGGTGTTCGCCGGAGGCCGCCGCCCGGACCATGGACGCGATGGACTACGACATCCACCTGTTCACCGATCCGGCGACCGGGACCGACGCCGTGGTCTACCGGGTCGGGCCGACCGGCTACCGCCTCGCCCGTACCGTCCCCGCCGGCCCGGCCGGCCGACGGACCTCGCCGATCACCCTCAGCCCCTACGGCGCGCCCCGGCTGACGGAGGCACAGGCCGTCGACCGGCTGGCGGGCGCGGAGCTGCCGTTCCTGTTCTTCGCGCACCCGGCCGACGGCCGCGGCCGGGTGCTCTACCGCCGCTTCGACGGCCGCCTCGGCCTGATCGCCGGGCACGCCTGACGGCCCGCCGGAACCCCTCGCCGGAACCCGCCGCGCCCCCGTCGAGCGGTCGCTCGACGAGGGCGCGGCGCGCTCGGGGCCGGTGCGTCACATGTTGATCATGTGCCCGGCGAGGCCGTGGATGGCCTCCTTGACCGCCTCGCCCAGGGTCGGGTGGGCGTGCACGTTGCGAGCGACCTCGTGGACGGTCAGGTCCCACTGCTGGGCCAGCGTCAGCTCCGGCAGCAGCTCGGTGACCTCGGGGCCGATCAGGTGGGCGCCGAGCAGCTCACCGTGCGTGTTGTCGCTGATGACCTTGACGAAACCGATCGGGTGGCCGAGGCCGTGCGCCTTGCCGTTGGCGGCGAACGGGAACTTGGCGACCTTGACGTCGTGACCGAGCTCGCGGGCCTGCTCCTCGGTGTAGCCGAAGGAGGCGATCTGCGGCTGGCAGTAGGTGGCGCGCGGGATCATGACGAAGTCGACCTCCATGGTCTCCGCCCCGCCGATGGTCTCGGCGGCGATCACGGCCATCGTCTCCGCGGCGTGCGCGAGCATCAGCTTGGCGGTCACGTCGCCGATCGCGAAGATGTGCTCGACGCTGGTGCGGCCGCGGCCGTCCACCGCGATGGCGTTGCGGTCGGTGAGCTTGACCCCGGTGTTCTCCAGGCCGTAGCCGTTGACCCGCGGCGCGAAGCCGATCGCCTGGAGCACCTTGTCGGCCTCCAGCACCTGCTGCTGCCCGTCCTTGGTGACGGTGACCCGGACCTTGGCGTTCGGGTCGCTGTCGTCGATCGACTCGACCCGGGTGGAGGTCATCACCTCGATGCCCAGCTTGCGGTACTGCTTGGCGAGTTCGGTGGAGACCTCGACGTCCTCCAGCGGCACCACGCGGTCCAGGAACTCGACGATGGTGACCTTCACGCCGTAGTTGTGCAGCACGTAGGCGAACTCGACGCCGATCGCGCCGGCGCCCGCGATGATGATGCTCTCCGGCAGCTGCTCGGTGAGGATCTGCTCCTCGTAGGTGACCACGCGGTCGCTCAGGCTGGTGCCGGGCAGCAGTCGGGTGGTGGCACCGGCGGCGATGATGCAGTGGCCGAAGGTGACGACCTCGAAGCCGCCGCCGCTCAGCGCGACCTGCAGGGTGTGGTCGTCGACGAAGGTGCCCCAGCCGTCGTACTCGGTGATGCCGTTCTTCTTCATCAGGTAGTGGACGCCCTTGACCCGGCCGTCGGCCACCGACCGGCTGCGCCGGAAGGCCTCGCCGAAGTCGAAGGTCACCTGGCCCTCGACCTTGATGCCGAAGGTCTTGGCCTCCTTGGTGAAGATGTGGGCGAGCTCGGCGTTGCGCAGCAGGGCCTTGGAGGGGATGCAGCCGACGTTGAGGCAGACGCCGCCCCAGTACTTGGCCTCGATGACCGCGACCTTCAGACCCAGCTGGGCCGAGCGGACGGCAGCGGTGTAGCCGCCGGGGCCCGCGCCGAGGACGACGACGTCGTAGTGCGTGCTCATGTTGCTGACTCCTCCGAGGGTGTCACGGTGTCGTGATCTCGGTCCCATGGTGTCAGGACCGGACCCGGCGCACCCACCGGGTCTCGGCGGATGCGCTCCGCGCGGCACCGTACCGGCCCGGGGCCGGATTTGTCAGTGGTCTTCCGCCACGGTGACCGCACCCGCAGCCACCAGGGGCGATGACGGAGGGAGGGCCCGGATGAAGCAGTCGCACGCGGTGGTCGGGTGGGCCCACCGACCGGGAGCGGCGGCGGGCCCACCCGGGCGTCAGGCCGTCACCCCGTGGGAGCGGTCGCCGCCCGTGCCGCCGGTACCCGTCACGCCGGCCGCGGGCGCCGCCTTCGCGGCCGGGCGCTGGGCCGGGACGGGCTTGTGCAGCGAGGACAGGTCCCAGGCGTAGGTGCCGACGGCGTTCGCGATCACGTCGATGTTGACGTCGAAGGCGCCCATGTCGATGTTGCCCAGGTTGTCGCAGGCCTTGTGGTAGCACGCGTCGTACGCGACGCCGGCCGTGCCGCCGTAACGGGCCGCCTGCTCCGGGGACTTGACCTTCTCGGCACCGGTGTCGGTGCCGCCCGCCGGGATGCCCGCGTCGATGAACGGGCCGTAGTCGGAGCGGCCGTTGAAGGCGGTCGGGTCGTGCGGCAGGCCCCGGCCGTCCAGGTAGCCGTTGATGTCCCGCTCCAGCTGCGCCGAGCCCTCGGGGCCCGCGCCGCCGCCGGCGCTGCCGGAGCCGTTGTAGACGAACTGCGCGTAGTTGGGGGATGCGATCATGTCGAAGTTGAGGTACAGGCCGATCTTCTTCCGCTCCGCGTCGGAGAGGGAGTTCACGTACGTCTCGGCGCCCTTGAGGCCGAACTCCTCGGCCGACCACCAGGCGAACCTGACCTTGTTCTTCACCGGGTGCACACTGAGGTTCTTCGCAACCTCCAGGATGCCGGCCGAGCCCGAGCCGTTGTCGTTGATGCCCGGCCCCTCGGGGACGGAGTCGAGGTGCGCGCCGACCATCACGGTGTGGGCCGGGTCGCCGCCGCGGGTCTCGGCGATGACGTTCCAGGTCTTGCGCGGCTCCATGAAGGTGCGGATGTCCAGGGCCACCCGGACGGGCCCGGCGGCGGCCTCGGCGGCCAGGGCCTCGCCCGCGGCCTTGGTGATCCCGCCGGTCGGGATCCTCCCGGCCGTCGGCTCGCTGAGCGTCCCGTTGAGGTTGCCCTCGGTGTTGTTGTAGATGATCGCCCCGGCGGCGCCCGCACCGGCCGCGGCGGCCTGCTTCTCGGCGAAGCTGCACCCGCCGCGCCGGATCAGGGCGATCTTGCCGGTGAAGGCGCCCGCCGGGTAGTCGGCGGGCGTGCAGCCGGTGGTGGCACCGACCGGTGCGACCGCCAGGTCCGCGGTCAGGCCCGCCTCCGGACCGCTCACCGAGTACGTCATGGCGATCACCGGCACCGACTCGGCCTTCGGGGAGACCACGTCGAGGCGCTCCGAGCGGGCCTCGAAGAAGGTGTACACGAACTCCTGCTTGGACACCTCGAGTCCGGCCCGCCGCGCCTGCTCGTAGACGTACTGCGCGGACTGGTCGTGCCCCGTCGAGCCGGCCACCCGGGTGTCGCCGTTGCGGTCCGCGATCAGCTGGAGCGCGGCCAGGGTGGCCCGGGCGTCCCGGGCGCTGCTCGCCTCGACCAGCCGGGAGGCCAGCTTGGCGCCCTTGCGCGCCGGGTCCGGGTCGGCCGAGGCGGTGCCCGCGCCGGCCAGCAGCAGCGGGGTGACCAGGGCGGCGACGGTCAGGGCGGCGCCCGCGCCACGCCGGGTGACGGCGGTTCGCGGGCGCCCTGGAGTGGTGGCGCGGTCGTGCGGGGTGAAACGGTCGAGCGGGGAGGTGGAGCGACGGGTACGCAGCATCAAGGCAACTCCTTCCGACGGGCCGTGAGGTCATGATTTGACATGATCGGAATCCCGTTGCCAAGCCTTTACGCACGCCGCGCGGATGCGACCCGCCGCACGTGCGGCGATATTGGAGGAGTGGGGGCGTCTCATCCAGGAGTGTGACCAGATGTCCATGATGGATAAGCTCAAGAGCCTGCTGAAGGGCCACGAGGAGCAGGCCGAGAAGGCCGTCGACAAGACCGGCGACGCCGTCGACGAACGCACCCAGGGCAAGTACGGCAGTCAGGTGGACGCCACCGAGGAGCAGCTCAAGAACCAGTTCCGCAACCAGTCGCCGCCCCCGCAGTAGCGGGTTCCGCGGGGCGCCGCACCCGGTGCCGTCCGACCGGTTCCACTGCCCGGTCCGGCCGCCCCGGCCGGACCGGGGTTTCAGTCCTGCCTGCGCCCGGGGTCCGCCGTCCGGGGAGCCATCGCCCCGGGAAGGCCGTCGTCACCTTCCCGGCCGTCGCCGCCTGCGCCGCAGTTCTCGCAGGGCGCCGGGCCGGGCCGTTCGCGCAGCCGTCCGCACTCCGGGCACACCCGGTCCAGCCAGCAGGCCGACTCGCCGCCTTCGTCCATGCGGTCGATTCTGCCCGGAGCACCTTCCCGAACGCGAGTGGACGCTGTCCACGGCCGGGAGCGCGGGCGGCCTGCAGCAGACCGTGCCGAACACCGGCCCGGTGCCGGGCAGGTCTCGCCCGCACGGCCGGAGTCCGCCATCCGGCCGTGAGCAACGCCCGGACCGTCACACGCCGGCGACGCCGTCGACGCACTCCCGGAGCAGGTCGGCGTGGCCGTTGTGGCGGGCGTACTCCTCGATCAGGTGCACCAGGATCCAGCGCAGCGAGACGCTGTCCGCACCGATCACCGCCGCGGCCTGCGGGGAGAGCGGGCCGTCGCGTCCAGCGGCTCGTCCGCGGTCAGTTCCCGGCCCCGGGCGATCTCCGTCTGCCAGTCCACCAGCGCCTCGGCCAGCCCGCGCGCCGGGTCCAGCCGGTAGCCGTCGGCGTTGTCCGCGCCGTGCACCGACGCCACCTCCTGACCGGCGAACACCCTTTGGTACCAGTTGCGTTCGACCTCGGCGAGGTGCTGCACCAGGCCCAGCAGGGTCATCGGGGAGGGCGGGACGGACGCCAACCGCGCCTGCCGGTCGTCGAGCCCGTCGACCTTCCGCGCGAGCGTGGCCCGCTGGAAGTCCAACCAGCTCTCCAGCATGGCGCGTTCAGCTGCGTGCGGGGGCGGGATCGGCCGCCCGTCCGGGGTGAGTGCCATGGCTGCCACTCTGGCACACGCCCCCACTCGTCCCACTCGAGCCGGTGACCGCCGAGCGCGAGCCGAGCCCCTTCCGGCGCGGGATGCTGCTCGTCGCCCGGGCTTCCACGCCGGCCGAGCGGGCCTGGCCGACCGGGAGCATCGTCGAGCCGGAGCGACCGGACCGGCCGGGGCCCTCGGAAACCCCCCGGCACAACGGCGGATTCACAGCCCTCGGAACATTAGGCCGCACGGGCGAATCGGAAGCGAAAACGAAGGCGCACGCCCATGTCGAACGTCGGAGCGAAAGGCCGGATCCAGGCCGTTCCACACCTGGCTCCCTCCGGCCCCGGCATCGCTATGATGATCCGCCTCACGTCCTCGGCGTCCCCTCCGCGGCGTGACCCGCCACCGCGCCCCGCCGTCCCCCTGGAGGCCGCCGTGCCCACTTCCGAGACCGCGGCCGAGGCCGCAGTCCACTCCGCGCCGCTGAAGCGGGACGACATTCCCGGCTGGTTCTTCAGCCTCGACCGGGCCGCCTTCAGCCACCTGCTGTCCGCCCAGAGCACGGCCGGCGTCACCGGCGACATCCTGGAACTCGGCAGCTACCTCGGTCGCAGCGCCGTCCTGCTCGGCGACCACCTGCAGCCGGGCGAGCGGCTGACGGTCTGCGACCTGTTCGACTCCGAGGCGGGCGACGCCGAGAACGCCGCCGAGATGAACATGTCCTACCGCAGGACCCTCACCCGCAGCGCCTTCGAGGCCAACTACCTCGCTTTCCACGGCGCGCTGCCCGAGATAGTGCAGGCCCCGACCTCGGTGCTGGCCGACGGCCGCATCCGGGCGGGCAGCTGCCGCTTCGTCCACGTCGACGCCTCCCACCTCTACGAGCACGTCGCCGGGGACATCGCCGTGGCCCGCGCCGCGCTCACCGAGAACGGCCTGGTCGCCCTGGACGACTACCGCTCCGAGCACACCCCGGGCGTCTCCGCCGCGGTCTGGGAGGCCGTCTTCACCGGCGGGCTGCGGCCGGTCCTGCTCACCCCGATGAAGTTCTACGGCACCTGGGGCGACGCGGCGGCCGCCCAGGCGGTCCTGCGGGAGCGCGACTGGCGGGCCGAGGGGTACACCGTGGACGAGGACACCATCGCCGACGCCCGGGTACTTCGCCTCAACTACCAGGTCAAGGCCCCGGTCCAGCGCTCCACCTCACGCCGGATCGCCCTGGAGCTGCTGCCCCCGGTCGCGACCAAGGCCACCCGCCGGATGCTCCGGACGCTGCGCGAACGCCGCGCCGCTCCCCCGGTCCCGAACGCCTGACCCCTCGCCGGGGCCCGCCCCTCACCGGCCGGGCCCCGGCGCCGCCTTCGCCCCGTGCACCCCTGCGGGCACCGAGCCGAGCACCCCGCCACCGCGGCGGCGATCGGCATCCCGAGCGACACCACCGGCCGACACCTCCCGGCCGGGCCGCGAACACCGCCGGCCCCGCCCCGGCCACTTCAGCCCCGGCCCCTCTCCAGCCCCGCACCGACGCCGGTGACCACCAGCCCGGCCGTCAGCTCCCCGACGGAGGAGCCCGGGTGCGGCGCAGCCCGGAGCGCGCGGCCGATCCCGGTCAGCGCCGGGCCGGCGCCGAGGAGGGCTCGCGCCGACCGTCCCTGCCGTCGCAGCGCCAGTCCATTGCGGGTGACCATATTGTTGGGACTTCTTATTTTCTCCGCCGCTTCACTCCAATGAGTGAACCTCATTTAAAGATTTGCCCACGGAACATTAAAGGGCACATAGTGATGACACCTCAGTTCGGTCTGGTGAACACCAAGTTCAGGCAAAGTCATCCCCAGTGAGGAGAAGACCTTGTTCCACGGAAACACGGCATCGGACAACCCCGGGCAGCGGCTGCGCGCGGAGATCGCGGGCCCGGGGACGACGCCGCTGATCGGCGTCTACGACATGTACTCGGCCTCCATCGCGGCCGAGCACTACGACGGCATGTTCGTCTCCGGCTTCGGCTTCGCGGCCTCCTACTACGGGCTGCCCGACATCGGTTTCATCGCCTGGCCCGACATGGTGGGCTTCGTCGAGCGGCTGCGCGGCGCCTTCCCCCGGCACCACCTGCTGGTCGACATCGACGACGGCTACGTCGATCCGGAGGTGGCCTGCCACGTCGTGCGCAGGCTCGAACGGATCGGCGCGTCGGGCGTGATCCTGGAGGACCAGAAGAGGCCCCGCCGTTGCGGGCACGCGGACGGCAAGCTGGTGCTGCCGCTGGAGGAGTACCTGGAGAAGCTGGAGCTGGTCCTCGCCAACCGGACGGACCTGGTGGTGGTCGCGCGCACCGACGCCACCGAGGAGGACGACATCCTGCGCCGGGCCCGGGCGCTCGCCGCCACCGACGCCGACGTGGTGCTGGTGGACGGCGTGCGCAGCGAGGAGTGGATCCGCCGGATCCGCCGGGTGGTCGGCGACAAGCCGCTGCTGTTCAACCAGATCGCGGGCGGCAAGTCGCCCCGGCTGTCGCTCTCGGAGCTGTCGGACCTGGGTGTGGACGTGGCCATCTACAGCACGCCGTGCCTGTTCGCCGCGCACCGGGCGATGGACGAGGCGCTGGCCGGTCTGAAGGAGGCCGACGGGCGGCTGCCCGCCCCGGCCCGGGGGCGGGAGCAGGTCGGCGTGCGGGAGTCCACCGAGCTGCTGGAGCGGAACGTCTCGCGCTCCCGCGGGCTGATGGCGGTGACGGCATGAGTGCCGGGCTGCGCGGGCCCGCCCCGCCCTCGCCGGCCGCCGCCCTGCGGGCCACCGCGCTGGGGCTGGCCGGGGCCTGTGCCCTGCTCGCGGGCGCCGCGGCGCCCGCGGCGGCCGGCGGCGGGCTGATCACGGTCGTGGACAACTCGAACGCCGACTCCTGGCTGGAGGTCGACCGGACGGCCAACCTCCAGAACGGCAGCGGCTCTGCGGGCAGCGACCACGACGGTGCCGGTTCGCTGGTGGGCGGCCTGCTCGGGCCGGGGTCCTCGTCCGGGCCCTCGCTCCGCCCGGTGACGGGAGGCGGCCCGTGACCGACCGCCTGGCGCGCCCGGAGCAGGCACCAGGGCTCCGGGCGCGCGGGGAACGGACGCAGTCGCAACGCGGCCCCCGGCCCCGCTCCTGCGGGCTGCTGCCCCGCCGGCTGGACCCGTACATGGCGGCGCTGGCCGGGACGGTCGGGCTGGCCGCGCTGTTCCCGGCCTCGGGCGCCTCGGCCCGGGTCGCCGGGGTCGCCTGCGACCTCGCGGTGGCGCTGCTGTTCTTCCTCTACGGCGCCCGGCTCTCCACCCGCGAGACGCTGGCGGGGCTGCGCCACCTCCGGCTGCACGGGCTGGTGCTGGCCGCCACCTTCGTCCTCTTCCCGCTGCTCGGGCTGGCCACCGCGCTGCTCACGCCCGTCCCACTGACCGGGCCGTTGCAGACCGGGGTGCTCTTCCTCTGTCTGGTGCCCTCCACGGTGCAGTCCTCGGTGGCCCTCACCGGCGCCGCCGGGGGCAACGTCCCGGCGGCGATCTGCGCGGGCACCTACTCCAGTCTGGCGGGGCTGGTGCTGACGCCGCTGCTGGCGGCCTGGCTGCTGGGTTCGCACACCGCGCTGTCCGCGGACGGGCTGCTGCGGATCGGGCTGCAGCTGCTCGCGCCGTTCCTGCTCGGGCAGTTGTCGCGGCCGTGGCTCGGCGGTCTGCTCTCCCGGCACAAGCGGGTGCTCACCCCGGTGGATCGCGGCTCGATCCTGCTGGTCGTCTACACGGCGTTCAGCGCGGCGGTGTCCCAGGGCATCTGGGGCCTGGCCACCCCCCTCGCGCTGCTCGGACTGCTCGCGGTGCTGCTCGCCCTGCTGGCCGCCGCGCTGGCGGCCACCGGGCTCGGCGCCCGGCTGCTGGGGCTCGACCGTCCGGCAGCCGTGGCGGCGGTGCTGTGCGGTTCGCAGAAGAGCCTGGCCAACGGCCTGCCGATGGCCGCCGTCCTGTTCGGAGCGCAAGCCGGGCTGATGGTGCTGCCGCTGATGCTCTACCACCAGCTCCAGCTGATCGTCGGCACCGTCCTCGCCGGCCGCTGGTCGCGGGCGCCGGCGGCGGCCGCGACCGGCCCGGTCCCGGCCGCGCTCAGCGGCCCGGGCGCTCCGCCAGCGCCCGGGTGATCCCCCGGCGCAGCCTGGCCGAGGCCCCGGGCTGCCGACCGAGCCGGTACAGCCGTTCGGCCGGCAGCTCAGGCCGGCGGGCCAGCGCCAGCACCGCCGCGAACGGGCGGCCGCCCTCCGCCAGCCGGTCGCCCACGAGATCGACCAGGTCCCCCAACGCCGCGCCCGTGAGGGCCGAGTGGGCGGCGATCAACCGAAGCAGGCAGTTGTCGTTCCATGTGCTGTTGCGCCGGGCGGACAGCGAGGCCAGCAGGTCGGTGGGCGCGGCGGCATTCGAGGCTATCGCATGCCAGACGAACGGGTACTCCCCCTGCGCGAGTTGGCGCAGGACGTCCGGATTCGAGGTCCGCTCGGCCAGCCGCAGGTAGTCCCCGCCGTTGTGGAGGTGCTTGAGCGCCTCGGCGTCGTCCGCCGTGTCCATCGCGTCCATCGCGTCCATCGCGTCCATCGCGTCCCGCCGCGTCCGTGTCGTTCACGTCGAGGCGCGACCCTAGCAGGCGGCCGACCCGCCCTCAGCCCCCTGCGGCAGGGATGCTGAGGGCGGTAGCCGGGAGCGTGGCAGCGGCCCCTCGGGCGGCAGCGTCCAGGTGTCCGGGGCTCCGTGCCCGGGCGGGCGGTGAGGGTCAGTGTGACCCCGCCGTCCGCGAGGACGGTGTACGGCATGGCCGACCAGACCCGGCCGTAGGCGACGTCCCGCCGCCCGGGGTGCCGCCCGGGGCGAACACCGGGGCCCTCACAGGACGTAGTAGGCGCGGTTGTGGGCGGCGACCGGCGGGGACTGGTAGGTCCAGACCCCGGCGGCCGGGGCGTCGGCGATCAGGTGGCCGAGGTCGCGGGCGGACTCCTCGGCAGGGTTGCCGAGATCGAGCCGGACGCGTTCCGCGGTGCGGTCGTCCAGGGCGTAGTAGCGGTAGGGCTGGTAGACGTTGAGCGGCCCGGCCAGCAGCTTGCCCTCGTCGTCGGTGCCGTAGCCGGTGATCGGGGTGTTGTTGACCGACTCGGGGGTGAGGCCGACCAGGTTCACGTCCAGGGCCAGGAGTTCCTCCTCGTGGCGCCTCAGTCCGTCCGGTCCCAGGGTGGCCCGACGGCAGGAGACCGACCAGCGTTCACGCACGGCCGGCGAGTTGAGGGAGGGCAGGGTGGTCTCGAACCAGCCCGGGTGCTTGGGCTCGGCGTACAGCCGGCGCCCGGCGTCGATGGCCGTCGGGTTGTCGCAGAGCACGTGCAGCCGGGCGATGCCGAGGAGCTTGGTCTGGTCGTAACCCCTGGCGTACTGGCCGTAGTTGACCACCGGCATCCGTTCCTCGGCGAAGAGCGGGTGGGCGATCAGGTTGATCTCCAGCTCCTGGGTGATGCCGCCGCCGTTCGGATACTGGGCGAAGTAGAGCTGGTAGTTGAGCGAGACGCAGGCCCCGCCGTCGAAGGCGGCGACGTTCAGCCCCGGGTGCCGCTTGGCGAGCAGTTCGCGCGCCCGCTCGCGGTCGACCAGGTAGTCGACGCCGATGTTGTGCAGTGCGCCGTAGTGGAAGGGCAGGTGGTACGGCTCCGGTACGGGCGGCAGCGGCAGGCCGGTCATGAGGGCTCCGAGGACGAGGACGAGGACGAGAGCGGGGGCAGGGACGAGGGAGACGGCGAGCGCGGTACGGGGGTACGGGAGGCGGCCGGGGTCAGTACGAGTGCCGGGCGGTGCAGCTCCAGCAGGTCGCGGTGCATCCGCCCGGCGCTGCGCAGCGCGAGGGCGGCCATGGTGAGCGAGGGGTTGGAGGTGCCGAGGGAAGGCATCGAGCCGCAGCCGACGGCGTACAGGTTGGGGTGGTCCCAGCAGCGCTGCCAGTGGTCCACGACCGAGTTCGCGGGTGAGTCACCCATGATGTGGGTGCCACCCCCGTGGCCGGCGCCCCGGTAGCCGTGGACGGCTCCCCGGTGTTCGAGCCGCCCCGGCCATCCGGCCGCCGGGTAGGCGGTGTGGTCCTCGGCGCCGAGCAGCGCGAACAGCTGGTCGGAGACGGCCCGGGCGGAGGCCATCCCGTCGCGGACGTACTCCGAGAGGTCGTAGCGGACGACCGGACCGGGCAGACCGAGCGGGTCGCGCCGGTCCCGGTCGAGGGTGACCCGGTTGGCCGGGTCGGCGGGCTGCTCCAGCTCGAACTGGAGCGAGAACTGACGGCCCAGCCGGTCACCGAGTCGCTCCCGCAGTTCCTTGCCGCGCAGGCCCTCCGCGAGCAGCGCCGCCGCCTCGGCCTCCGGCGCGCCGCCCGCCCAGGACCAGCCCCAGTTGCCGATCTCGATCCGGAACGGCGCCCGGCGGTCGCGCCCGGGACCGAAGCGGAACGCCTCCAGGCCGCTGGTGGACCCGGGGCCGCGATAGGGGCCGACCGGGCGGGGCATCAGCCCCCAGGTGAGCAGGGCCGGGTGGTCCATCAGGTTCCGGCCGACCTGGTCGCTGCGGTTGGCCAGGCCGGAGAGGAGCAGCAGCCGGGCGTTCTCGATCGCGTGCGCGGCGAGGACGACCAGGTCCGCCTCCACCCGGTGGGCCGTGCCGCCCGCGAGGTACTCGACTGCCCCGGCCCGCCCGGTTTCCGGGTCGGCCAGCACCCGGCTGACGACGGCCTCCGTGCGCAGTTCGATCCCGGCCGCCCAGCGGGCCTGGGTACGCAGCGGGGTGTACTTGGCGCCGCTCGGGCAGGCCGGGACACAGCCGGCGCTGCCCGCGCAGAGCGGTCCGTCGGCGGAACCGGGCCTGGTCGGCACGCCGTTGCGGGCGTGCGGGGTGGCGGTGACGGCGAGCCGGGCGGGGCCGGGAACGGCGGGGTCGCGGACGGTCCGGCCGTCGAGGGCCCGGGCCAGCTGCCGGTCGAGATGGCTGCCCGGGATGGCGCGCATCGGGTAGTCGTAGCCGTCCGGAATGGGCAGTCCGACGGCGCGGCGCTGCTCGTCGGCGTCGGCAGCGACCCCGAGTTCCCGTTCGGCCTCGCGGTAGTGGGGTTCCAGGTCGTGGTAGCCGATCGGCCAGTTGCGGCCGTGGCCGAGGTCGCCGGTGCGGAAGTCCTCGGGGTGCATGCGCGGGGTGAGCCCGGTCCAGAGCAGTCCGGTGCCGCCGTTGACGCGCAGGTAGCCGCTGGCGTAGGGCAACGGCCCGTACTGGCGGAGGTGGCCGGTGGCGGTGAAGCCCCCGTCCGGGCGTCCGGTGAGGTCGGTGACGTCGGGTGACGGCGCCTCGGGGCTGTGCGGGTAGGGCGAGGTGGGTGGTCCGCCGCCGGCCGCGCGGTGGGCGGTGGCGGCCTCGGCGCCCGTGGGAGCGGCCCGTCCGGCCTCCAGGACGAGGACCCGCCAGCCCTGTGCGCCGAGGCGGTGGGCGACCAGTGTCCCGGCGAAGCCCGCTCCGACCACGACGACGTCCCAGCGCGCGTTCATCGGCCCTCACCACCGTTGTTCGGTGCCGCACGTCGGGGGGCCTCGGCTCCCCGCAACGGCTCAGCGCCTCCCCGGGCCTCAGTGCCGCCCGGGACCTCGGCGCCTCGGGGCGCCTCGGCCCAGCTGCCGTGTCCGGGGGCGGCGGCGCCGGGCGGGGTGGCGTGGAAGGTCCGCCAGACCAGTCCCTGGTCGTGGGCACGGGCGGAGGAGGGCGCCTCGCCGGGCCAGGCGCCGACGTACCAGAGGTGGACCAGGGCATGCTCGTCGCGGACCCGGTGGGCCAGCGTGGTGCGGTGGTGCTCGTCCGCCATGCCGGTGGCGCGTAGCTCGGGTACGTCGAAGCCGGTGAGCTCGGCGCAGACGCGCAGGAACTCGTCCAGGTCGGCCAGGGCGTCGACGTACGCGTTCGCGGCGGGGTCCCAGCGCTCCGCCAGGTCGTAGTCGGCCGGGTGGTCGTCGGACACGGACACGCGGGCACCCCCACGATCGACAACGGGTGGCCGAGGCATGACAGGCCGTACGGCGCAACGGACCGTACGACGCGACAGGCCCCACAACGTGGCAGGCCCGGGGTGCCGATCCTCGCCGAACCGCCCGGACTGCCACCGCGATCCTGCCGCCCGCCCTCACCCCCGGAGACGCGTTGCACGAATCTGCCCGGACTTCGTCATCCCTTGCCCGGTCAGCAGCCCGCCACGATCACCCGGCGTCCGCTTCCGGTCGGCCCAGCGCCCGGACCGCCGACAGGACGTCCAGGCCCAGCTCCGGATCGGCGTCCTCGGGCAGACTGACGGACAGCCGGGTGACCAGACCCGCGTACCGGCGGTGGATCTCCCGGGCGACCTCCTCGACCGGGCCGCAGACCGCGAAGGTGTCGAACACCTCGTCGTCGATCAGCCCGGCCATCTCCGCCCAGCGCCCGCGCACCGAGTGAGTGTGCAGTTCCTCCTGGAGCCCCTCCCAGCCGTGCTGCGCCAGCACCGGGCGGTAGGCCGGCGTGGAGGCGTAGAACGCGAGCCGCTCGCGGGTGGCCGCCCGGTTGGCCGCCAGTTCCTCCTCGGTGCGGCCGGTGGCGGTGAGCACGCTGCCGACGACCTCGAACGGCCGCTCCGTCCACGCGGCCCCCTCCGCCTCGGCCCGCGCCCGCTCCTCCGTCAGGCCGGGCAGCACCTGCTCAGCCAGGTAGGCGGTGGAGGAGAACGGGTGGCTGAGGAAGCCGTCGGCCACCGCCCCGGCGGTCCGGGTCATCAGCGGCCCGACGCCCGCCAGCAGGATGCGCGGCACCCCGGACGGGACCGGGTCCGGCGAGAACACCGGCGTCATCACCGTGTGGGTGTAGAACTCACCCCGGAAACGCAGCCGTTCGCCGGTCTGCCAGCTGTGCCAGATCGCCCGCACCGCGTGCACGTACTCGCGCATCCGGGCGGCCGGGCGGTCCCAGGGCATCCCGAAGCGCTTCTCGATGTGTGGCTTGACCTGCGAGCCGAGCCCGATGACGGCCCGTCCGCCGGAGGCCGCGTGCAGCCCCCAGGCCTGGTAGGCGAGCGTCATCGGGGTCCGGGCGAAGGCCACCGCGATGCCGGTGGCCAGCTCGATCGACTCGGTCCGGTCGGCCGCGCGGGCGAGCTGGAGGAACGGGTCGTACGCGGTCTCGGCGACCACCAGCCGGTCCATGCCCCGGCGTTCGGCCTGCTCGGCGGCGTCCAGGATGCCCGCCGGGTGTCCGGAGGCGGTGGCGTCGAGGCGGAGGGCGGCGGGTCGGTCCATGGCGTTGTGCTCCTGGTCGCGGGCGGCGGTGCTACCCGGGTAGCCTGCCACGCCTCGGCCCGTGCCCCGGACGGACCGCCGTCACCTCCACCCGCCGCCTCACCGACGGCCCCCGGCCCCACCCGCACCGCCCGGCAGCGCGAACAGCCGTTCCAGGTGCCGGTCGACGGCCGTGAGCACGGCGGCGGGCTCGATCACGTCCAGCTCCAGCAGCGTGGTGAACCCGGTGAGCGCGAGCAGCAGGTCGGTCTCCACCACCGGGTCGCGGTCGGACGCCAGGTACCCGTCGGCGATCGCCTGCCGGACCACCTGCTCGACCATCGCCCGCCCCTGGAGCAGGCCGTCGCGGGCCCGTGCGTGGACCTCCTCGTCGTGCAGCGCCTCCAGCACGTAGGCGGCGCTCATCCGGCTGGTCGCCCGCGCGTCGGCGTGCAGGGGAAGCAGTTCGACCAGCATGACCCTCAGCACGTCACGCGGGTGCGGCCGCTCGCCGAGCGCTCCCAGTGCCCGGCCGACCCGCAGTGCGCTCTGCTCGCCGGCGAAGTCCATCGCGAAGGAGAGCATCTGCGCCCGGGAGTCGAAGTAGTGCTGGAGCTGCCCGAGCGAGATGCCGGCCTCCTGCGCGACCTCGCGCATCGTCAGGTGCGTGGCGCCGCGCCGCTCCACGACCCGCCACAGCGCACGGGCGATCATCTCGCGGCGTTCCCGGTGGTCGACCTGCTTCGGCATGGGCGGCGGCTCCTCGGGCTCTCTCCACGCGCGGCGGACTCTTTTCCATACGCTTGACACAATACAGTCGACCGATAACGTGGAAAGCCTTCCGAGGGAGGAGCGTCCACATGCCGGAGCAACCCGTCGTCCGCACCACCGAGGGACTCGTCCGCGGCCGCTGGGAGCCGCAGCGCGGGCAGGACCAGCGACAGGAACAGCGAGCGGGCCGGGAACTCGCGGTCTTCCGCGGCATCCGCTACGCCCAGCCACCCGTCGGAGCCCTCCGCTTCGCCGCGCCCGTCGAGCCCGAGTCCTGGGACGGCGTCCGTGAGGCCGCCGCCTTCGGCCCCGTCGTCCCCCAGTCCGGGCCGCTGCCCGCCGAGTCCCCCGGAACGTCCGAGGACACCGACTGGCTGACGCTCAACGTCTGCACACCCGATCCGGGCGCGGCCGGGCTGCCGGTCCTGGTCTGGATCCACGGCGGCGGGTTCATCTCCGGGGCCTCCGGCGACCCGCTGTACGACCCGACCGCCCTGGCCTCCGCCGGGCTGGTCGTGGTGAGCATCAACTACCGCGTGGGCGCCGAGGGTTTCGCACTGCTGGAGGGCGCCCCGGCCAACCGGGCCTTCCTCGACCAGATCGCCGCCCTGCACTGGGTCCGGCGCAACATCGCCGGGTTCGGCGGAGACCCGGCGCAGGTGACCGTCGCCGGGCAGTCCGCCGGCGCCGGGTCGGTCGCCGCCCTGCTGGCGATGGACCAGGCCCGCGGCCTGTTCCGGCGAGCCGTCGCCCACACCGTGCCGGGCAACCACTGCACGCCCGCCCTGGCCGCGGAGGTCACCGCCGAGCTCGCGAAGCTGCTCGGTACGGCCCCCACCGCCGCCGCGCTGGCCGAGGTGCACCCGTGGCGCCTGGCCTCGGCGGTCACCGAACTCGGCACCGCGCTGCCGGAGCACCTCGCGCGCTGGGGCCGCCTGGCGCACAGCGGCATCGCCACGGTCCCGGTGGTCGACGGCGAGGTCCTGCCCGGCTCTCCGTGGTCGGCGCTCGCCGACGGCGTCGAGCTGCTGGTCGGCCACACCCGGGACGAGTTCCGGCTGTTCAGCGTCCTCAGCGGACGGCACGGCACCTTCACCGAGGAGGAGGCCCGGCTTTCGCTGGATCTGTTCGCCCCGCCACCGGGTGGCCCGGACGCCTACCGGGCCGCCTTCCCGGGCGCGACGCCCTCCGAGCTCGTCGAAGCCGCCAGCTCCGACGCCCTGTTCCGGGTGCCGTCCCTCCGGCTGGCCGAGGCCAACGCGGCCGCCGGCGGCACCTCGTACCTCTTCGAGCTCGCCCTGCCCGCTCCCGCCCTCGGTGGCGTCTTCGGCGCCTGCCACGGTCTGGACGTGCCGCTCGCCTTCGGCAGCCTGGACAGCCCGGCGGCGCGGCACGTCCTCGGCGACCCGCCTCCGCCGGAGGCGGTCCGGGTCTCGGCGGAACTGCGGCAGGCCTGGGTCCGGTTCGCCACCACCGGCGACCCGGGGTGGCCCGCCTTCGATCCGGACGGGCAGCTCACCCGGGTCCTGGACGCCCGCTCGGAGACCGTCCGCTACCCGGAGCAGGCCACCCGCCGGATCTGGACGGGGAGCCCCCTCACCGCCTACGACCTCCGCTGACGGAGGCCCGGCACGACGGGACGCCCGAGGGCCGGTCCGGCGGATCCGCGACAGGCCCTGGGCACCCCACCCGTACGGGTGAGCGACGGGTGCGGCACATGCGCGCGCTCCGTCGCTCACCCGCTCGCATGGGGCCCGCTGTGCGGCCGCTACTTCGCCGCGTCCGCCAGCAGCTTCAGCAGCCCGGCGGCCACCAGGGCCGAGGAGGCCGGGTTCTGACCGGTCACCAGGTTGCGGTCGACCACCGCGTGCGGCGCCCAGGGCTCGCCCTCCTCGAAGTCCACGCCGAGCTCGACCAGCCGGTCCTGGAGCAGCCACGGTGCCCGGTCGGCCAGGCCGGCCTGGGTCTCCTCGGCGTTGGTGAAGCCGGTCACCCGGTATCCGGCGAAGGGCGAGACGCCGTCCTCGGTCCGCGCGGCGAGCAGTGCGGCCGGACCGTGGCAGACCACTCCGAGCGGGCGCCCGGAGGCGAGCGCCCGGGTCAGCAGCCGGCCGGAGTCGGCGTCGACCGCCAGGTCCTCCATCGGGCCGTGGCCGCCCGGGTAGAACACGACGTCGTAGTCGGCCGGGTCGACCTCGGCCAGCACCAGCGGCTGCCGGAACTCGGCGATCTTCGCCAGTTCCTCGGCCATCGCCGGATCGGTCAGGCTGGCCCGGTCCGCCACCGGGACGACGCCGCCCGGGGTGGCGACGGTGACCCGGTGGCCGGCCTCGGCGAAGGCGCGGTACGGGACGACCGCCTCCTCCGCCCAGAAACCGGTCGGGTGCGCGGTGCCGTCGTTCAGGGTCCAGACCTTCGAACCGGTGAGGACGAACAGGATGTCGGCCATGGGGCGTGCCTCCAGGGGTGCCGGGTTCTGCGCCGCGACGGCCTGCCGCGGCGCTCACGCCGTCGACGCTAGACGCGCCCGGCCCGCGGGAACCAATGGGCCACGCGATGTGAGGCATCGGGATTCCGATGCCTCACCCGGATCGTCGAGCCGACCGTCGAGCCATCGGAATCCCGTAGGCTGGCCGGCATGAGCGATCGGCTGACCACCGGCTCCGGCCCGCTGGACCTCAACCAGTTGCGGACCTTCCTCGCCGTGCACCGGGTGGGCTCCTTCACCGCGGCCGCGCACCTGCTGGGCCTGTCGCAGTCCACGGTGACCGCGCAGATCCGGGCGCTGGAACAGCGGCTCGGCCGGGAGCTGTTCCAGCGCGGGGCCCGCGGGGTCAGCCCGCTGCCGTGCTCCGACGACCTCGCCGCCCGCCTCGCCGTGCCGCTGGACCAGCTCGCGGGCCTCGCCGACGGGCGCGACGGCGGCGTGCCGGAGCCGGTCCACCTCGCCGGGCCGGCCGAGTTCCTCGGCACCACCCTGCTGGCCGAGCTGGCCCCGCTGGTCACGGAGGGCGTCCAGCTGCGGGTGACCACCGGGCTGACCGACCCGCTGCTGGCGGAACTGCGGGCCGGGCAGCACGACCTGGTGATCGCCACCCGGCGTCCGCGCGGCCGGACGCTGCTCGCCGAACCGCTGGCCGACGAGGAGTTCGTCCTGGTCGCGGCCCCGGTCTGGGCCGAACGGCTGGCCGGCCGGGAGCTGCCCGGTGCGCTGACCGAGGTCCCACTGCTCAGCTACGCCGAGGACCTGCCGATCGCCCGCCGCTACTGGCGGCACGTCTTCGACCGGCGGCTGCACGCCCGGGCCGCGGTCACCGTGCCCGACCTGCGGGCGGTGCTCTCTGCGGTCACCGCGGGCGCGGGCTGGAGCGTGCTGCCCGGCTACCTGTGCAGGGCCGAACTCGCCTCCGGGGCCCTGCGGTTGCTGCACGAGCCGGCCGATCCGCCGATCAACACCGCCTACCTGGTCCGCCGCCCGGCCGGCCCGGCCAACCCCCACGTGGCCCTGGTCCGCGAACGCCTGCTGGCCGCGGCCCGCAGCTGGGGCTGACGCTCGGCTCAGACCGCCAGGTCCCGCCGTTCCAGCAGTCGGAAGGCCGCCGCCAGCCCGAGCAGCCCCACCCCGATCAGCACCCCGAAGGCCGCCCACGGCACCCCGCCGTGGGCGAGCACATCGCCCGGCGCGTAGTAGTGGAACGGGCTGACGTAGCGCAACGACCTGACCGGGGACCAGGCCAGCGCGACGAAGTTGACCGCGAACCCGACCGCGCCGAACGCGACGGCCGCGCCGATCACATGGGCCCGCCGCCGGCTGAGCGCCGAGACCGCCAGCACCGGTCCGGTCAGGCAGAACGCGAGGGCGCAGCCGAGCAGTCCGGCGGTGAACACCGCGCCCTCCGGGACGGCCGCGCGCAGCGGCGCGGAGATCGCCACTCCGAGCGCGAGGGTCAGCGTGGCGGCGGCGTTGAGCAGCACCGTGGCGGCGATCAGGGCGCCGGCCCGCTCGGCGAGCAGCCGGCGGCGGGAGAGCGGGCGGGTCATCAGCAGCTCGATGGTGCCGGACTCGACGTCGGCCGCGACGGCGGCGGCGCCGAGCGAGCCGATCGCGGTCAGCAGGAGGGCGATCCAGAACGGGTGGGTGAGTCCGGCGCCGAGCAGGCCGGGGTAGCTGGCGATGGAGACGTCGCCGTTGGAGCCGCTGAAGGCCTTGAACGCGCCGGGCGGGGTGCGGCGGGCACCGAACAGCTCGTCGGTCGGAACGGTACTGGCGATCACCACGATCAGGGTCTCGAAGACGACCATCCCGAACAGCAGGGAGAGCAGCATCCGGCGGCGCCGGTGCAGGGCGAGCCAGACCAGCGGGAGGCGGCGGTTGACGGTACCCGGCTTCACGGCCGCTCCTCCGGCTCCGGCAGGCGACAGCCGTGCGGGTACTCCTCGGCCCCGAAGGAACCCTCGGCCCCGGCGGACTCCTCCGCCCCGACGGACCGGTAGAGGTCGAGGAAGGCCTCGTCCAGGCCCGCCTCCTCCACCGTCAGGTCGGCCACCGCCTGTTCGGCGAGCACGGTGCGCACGGCCGCGACCACCTCGTCGGGCGGCACCAGCAGCTCGACCCGCGGACCGTCCCAGCGCGGGGACCACCGCTCGGCGGCACCGAGCGGCCTGGCACCCCGCCCGTCGCCGAGGACCAGCCTGACCCGGCGGGCCCGGGCCTGGCGCAGTTCGGCCACGGAGCGGACGGTGACCAGCCGTCCGTGGCGGACGATGGCGACCCGGCCACAGGTCCGCTGCACCTCGGGCAGCACGTGGCTGGAGAGCAGGACGGTCCGCCCGGCCGCGGTCTCCTCGGCGAGCAGTTCGTAGAAGGTCTCCTGGACCAGCGGGTCGAGCCCCTCGCTCGGTTCGTCCAGCACCACCACCGGCGGCCGGTGCTGGAGCGACTGGACGAGCCCGAGCTTCTGCTTCATGCCGCGCGAGTACTCCCCCACCGGTCGGGCCAGGTCGGCCCGGGAGAGCTTCAGCCGCTCGCACAGCTCGCCCTGGCGCGGCACCGGGGCGCCCTGGAGGGCGGCGAGCAGGTCGAGGGTCTGCTGCCCGGTGAGTTCGGGGTAGAGCCGCAGTTCGCCGGGCAGGTAGCCGATCGAGGGGGCGAGCCGACCGTGGTCGGCCACCGGGTCCAGGCCGAGCACCCGCACCTGCCCGTCACTGGGGCTGAGCAGGCCGACCAGGCAGCGCAGCGTGGTGGTCTTGCCGGCGCCGTTGGGGCCGAGCAGGCCGAACACCTCGCCGGCCTCGACCGACACGTCCAGCCGTTCGATGCCGACCGTGGCGCCGTAGCGCTTGGTGAGCGAGCGCAGTTCGATCACCGGGCCGCCTCCGGTGCCACGGCGATCCACGGCCGGCTCCGGGTTCCCCGGCATGACCACCTCCTGTGACGGGTGCGCTGCTGCAACGGATGCGTCCGACATCCAAGCGCGCCCGGCCGGGCGAGTCGAGGGACGCGCCCGGACCGGCGCGGCGGCTCACCCCTTGCACACGCCCAACGGCACCAGCCGGGCGACCTGGCGGGCGAGCCCGACGGCCTCGGTGACGGCGGCCACCGCGTCGACGTCCTTGTACGCCTCGGGCGTCTCCTCGGCCAGCGCCCGCCAGGAGGCCGGCCGCACCGCGATCCCTTGTGCCTCCAGCTCGCTCTTCAGCCGCTCGCCGCGCACGGTGCGCAGCGCCTGGTGGCGGCTCAGCACCCGCCCGGCGCCGTGACAGGCGGAGCAGAAGGCCTCGTTGCCGGGCAGGCCGACCATCACGTACGAGGCGGTGCCCATGGTCCCCGGCACCAGCACGGGCTGCCCGGCCTCCGCCAGGTCGGCGGGCAGGTCGGGGTCGCCGGGCGGCAGCGCCCGGGTGGCGCCCTTGCGGTGCACGCACAGCCTCCGCGGTTCGCCGTCCACCTCGTGGGTCTCCAGCTTGGCGAGGTTGTGCGAGACGTCGTAGACCAGTTCCAGCCCGACGCCGAGCGCGGTGGCGAAGGCGCGGCGGGCCGCCTCGGAGAGCAGCTGCCGGTTGGCCCGGCCGTAGTTGGCGGCGGCGGTCATGGCGCCCAGGTAGGCGTGACCGCGCGGGGAGTCGACCGGGGTGCAGGCGAGCTGGCGGTCCGGGAGCTCGATCCGGTAGCGCTGCAGTTCGCGGTCCATGGCGCGGACGTGGTCGGTGCAGATCTGGTGGCCGAGGCCGCGCGAACCGCAGTGGATCATGACGCATATCTGGCCGGGCCGCAGTCCGAAGGCCGCGGCGGTCCGGACGTCGTGCACCCGGTCGACGGCCTGCACCTCCAGGAAGTGGTTGGCCGAGCCGAGGCTGCCGACCTGCTGCAGCCCGCGCTCGACGGCCCGGGTGCTCACCTCGCCCGGGGCCGCGCCGGCCAGCACGCCGCGGTCCTCGCAGCGTTCCAGGTCGCGGGGTACGCCGTGGCCGTGCTCGACGGCGTAGCGGGCACCGCCGAGCAGGAGTTCGTCCAGTTCCTCCGGTCCGGACAGCCGCCACAGGCCGCCCCGGCCCAGGCCGCGCGGGACGGTGCGGTCCAGCAGGTCCATCAGGCGGCCGATCCGCTCCCGGTCGAGTTCGTCCCGGCTGACGCCGGCCGCCAGCAGCCGGACCCCGCAGGAGATGTCGAAGCCCACCCCGCCGGGCGAGACCACTCCGCCCCGCTCGACGTCGGTGGCGGCGACCCCGCCGATCGGGAAGCCGTAACCCCAGTGCACGTCGGGCATCGCGTAGGAGGCCCGGACGATCCCGGGCAGCGTCGCCACGTTCGCCACCTGCTCCAGCGCCTTGTCCCCGGCGGCCTGCGGCAGCAGCTCGCCGGTCGCGAACACCACGCCGGGCACCCGCATCGGCGGGCGCGGCTCGATCCGCCAGCGGTGCCGGCCCGCCTCGGCCAGTGCGATCTCCACCTCGCTCACCCCGCTCCGCTCACCCGCTCCCGACGAGCCGTCCCGACGGATTGTCCGGACGGCCTGTCCGGGCGGTTCAGACGTCGACGGTGGCCCGGCAGGTCCAGCCGTCCGGCCCGGCGCTCAGGTCCAGGTCGTGCAGAGAGACGGCCTTCGGCACGGCGCCGACCAGGGCTGCCGTGGCGGCGTCCGCCATCCGGAAGCGGACCGTCACCCGGCGGGCCCCGTCCAGGCCCTCGATCGGGCCGACCGCCACCGCGACCGGCAGTTCGCCGTCGGCGTCCATCCGGTAGATGACCTCCTCCAGGACGCCCGCGAGCAGGTCCGGGTCGCTCACCGCGAGGACGGTGCAGCCGCGCTCGCCGACGATCCGCGCGCCGGTGAGGTCGGCGAAGCTGCCGACGACGGCGTGCACCAGCTCGCCGATGCAGCCCTCGGCCGTCGGCGCCCAGGCCTCGACCCGCAGGTCGGCCGTGTGCGGCACGCTCCGGTGGCCGCTGGCGGACCGGCCGGCGGGCTCGCGTCCGTCCACGAGCGACGCCTCCCGCACCCGTTGCCCTCCTCCCTCCAGCGTCGTCCCGCGGGCCACCCGGAGGCAAGTGCGGGCGGGTCCGTCAGGCTCCGACCGAGGCCAGGTAGGCGGCGGCCAGCTCGGGGGTGGCCAGCCAGGCGGCGTGGTCGCTCGGCTCGGCGTAGGTGTTGGCGAGCCGACGACCGACCTCCGGGTGGTCGGCGGCGGCCGCGAACACACCCTGGAGGTGGTCCGGCACGGTCAGCATCGCGGCCGTGAACTCCACGCTGTGGCGGGCTTGTTGCTGCCAGAACCGTTCGGCGGTGCGGCACATCCAGTCGGCCGTGTACGGGGCGTCGCCGTGCTCGACGACGGCCCGGCGGTAGGCCTCGGCCGCCCGGGCGGCGTTGTTGGCGCCCTGTCCGGTGATCGGGTCGGTCACCACGACCGCGTCGCCGAGGCCCAGCACGTGGACGGCGTCCACGCCCGAGCCGAGCTCCGCCACCGGGTACCGCACCACCGGGGTGACCGCGCCGAACAGGCCGGCCCCGGCGTCGGTCGGCTCGGCCTCCGTCCAGAGCTCCGCCTCCCAGGGCAGGTACTCGCCCAACAGTTCGCGGATCCGGTCCAGTTGGACGTCCGGCGGCGGTGCGTCGCCGAACGCGTCCAGCGGGCTGCCGGGCAGCGCCTCCCAGAGCAGGATGTCGCAGGGGCCGGAGAGGGTGAGCGCCGGCTGCAGGTACAGCTCGCCGAGACCGGGCAGGGCGTTCATCCGGGCCCTCGGCCCGGCGCCCGGGTCCGGGGAGCCGACGCCGTGCGCGTACAGGCAGGACAGCGCCCGCTGCGGCCGGTCGAAGGGCGAGCGGACGGCGTCGCGCTCGAAGATCCCGGACAGGGCGCCGCGTCCGGCCGCGACCACGGTCAGCTCGTGCCGGCGGGCCAGCTCGTGCAGCCCGCCACGGTCCAGCGTCCGGTACTCGACCTCGCCGCCGCGCTCGGCCAGCAGCTCCAGCCAGCCGGCCAGCTTGAGCCGCTGGTCCACCGACTGGGCGGGCTCGTCCAGCGTCATGGTGTACTCCAGGGCCCGCACGCCCGGGGGCGCCGCCAGCACCGCCTCCACCGAGGACACGGCCGGCGCCTGCTCCGCCCAGAGGTCCAGCCCGGCCTCCGCCTCGATCCGCAGCGCGGGGCCGAACATCGCCTGGGTGGACAGCACCCGGCCACCGCGCAGCTGCTCCGGGGTGCGCTCGGCGACCAGTGTCACCCGGTACCCGTCCGCCACCAGCCCGAGCGCGAGCTGGAGGCCGGCCTGGCCCGCTCCGACAACGGCGATCCGGCGCACGGCTTCCTCCCGATGATCTGCTGATGATCCGTCAAGCAGGCACAGTAGTCGAGCGGGAGCGCTCCGGTCACCGATGCGGGCACATCGGTTCGACGGCCGGCGCGGTGTCCGGTTCGCGTTCCCGGTGGGCTGCCGCCCCGGGCGCCCGCCCCGACCGGCTCAGCCGCGCAGGTGCGCGGTGAGCAGCTCCACCACGGACTCGGTCCGATCGGCCAGGTAGAAGTGCCCGCCCGGGAAGACCCGCAGGTCGAAGGCGCCGGTGGTGTGCCGCTCCCACTGGACGACCTCGTCGACGGTGGCGTGCGCGTCGGACTCCCCCGCCATGGCGGTGATCGGCAGCGACACGGTCGCGTCCGGGGCACTGCAGTAGGTCTCGACGGCCGTGTAGTCGGCCCGCAGGCTCGGCAGGATCAGTTCGCGCAGGCCGGGCATGGCGAGGACCCGGTCGTCCGTGCCGCCGAGCGCGGAGATCTCGGCGAGCAGTTCGTCGTCCGGCAGCTGGTGGACCGTGGTCGTCCGGGGCAGCGAGGGCGCGCGGCCGGCCGAGACGAACAGCCGCTCGGGCCCCTTCACGCCGTCGCGCTCGAAGCGCCGGACCGTTTCGAAGGCGACGGCCGCGCCCATGCTGTGCCCGAAGAAGGTGAGCGGCCGGTCCGCCCACTCCCGCAGTTCCCGGGCGAGCTGCTCGGCGAGCCCGGTCACCGAGTCGATCGTCGGCTCACCGATGCGGTTCTGCCGGCCCGGGTACTGGACGGCGAGCACGTCGGCGTGCGGCGCCAGCGCGTTGGCGTACTCCAGGTAGTAGCTGGCCGAGCCGCCGGCGTGCGGGAAGATCACGATCCGGGCGGGCGCGGAGTCGGACGGGTTGAACCTGCGGAACCACGGATTCTCGACGACGGCGCTGCTGGGCATGCGGGGTGTGACCTCTCTCCGTGACGGACTCTGCCCCCAGTCTGGCAGTGCCGGGAGCGGCCGCGGGAGCGTTCTGGCGATCATGGCCCCGGGTGGGCCGGTTGTCGCCCGTGCTCCCCGGCCGGTGCCCCCTCGCCGCCCGGGGCCGGCTGCTGCTGGGCCCGGACCGGCGGCCCGGCGGCCTTACGGACCGGTCAGGCCCGCCGTACGGCCAGTACGGCGGCGCTGGCCGGCGTGGTCAGCACCTCGGTGGCGCCCAGGACGGGGTGGGTCAGGTAGCGCAGGCGCAGCTCGTCCACCTCGCCCTGGAAGCGCGGCGGCCAGTGCACCGAAGGAGTGAAGTCGTCCAGCACCAGCATGCCGCCGGGGGCGAGCAGGTCGACCACCTTCTCGGGGTCGTCGCGTTTGCCGCCGCCGTCGCAGAAGAAGTGGATCACCATCGCCGCGTACGAGAACCCGCCCTGCGCCGTGCGCTGGGACCTGCTCTGCGGGATCGGCCCGGACGGCCATCGGCACGGCCGGTTCGACGTCCGGGCCTGCGACCGAGGTTCAGCCCGCAGCCCCGAAGCGCACCGTCCGGGCGCGGGAGCGGGAGACGGAGTCCAGCAGCAGCACGGACGAGGCCTCCGGCGTCGGCATCGGCCCGCCGGAGCGCACGTGCCGGGTGAAGGCGGCCATCAGCCGCTCCAGGCCTCGGCGATGGCGGGCGAAGGCCCGGCTGGAGGCGTGCCGGCCGCGGGCCCGCTGACCGTCCAGCGCGGTGACGGCGCCGACGTCGAGCAGCACCAGGTGCAGTTCGCGGCCCTGGCGGACCGCCTCCCGGGCGAGCCAGCGCCGCATCCAGGCGCGGCTGCCGCAGTCGTGCACCAGCAGCGGACCGCCGGCGCGCACCGAGGAGCGCAGCAGCCGGAAGTGCTCCAGCCGGGCCCAGGGCCGGTACACCGCGTACGGCAGGGCGGCGGGCATCACCGCCTCGCAGGCCTCGTGCACCGTCCGCGGGTCCACGGACCGGACCGCCGCCCCGGACCAGCGCCGCAGCAGCGTGCTCTTCCCGGCCCCCGGGAGCCCGGACACCACCACGACGGCGTCGGCCGGGTAGGCGGTGACGAACCCCGCCCCGGCCTCGCCCCGCAGATCGACCACACCACACGGCGCCACGACCGCGTCCACCCCGCTGCCCACCAGCCCGAGCCCCCGTTCACGTCCGACCGGGAACCCTAACAACAACGTCGGACGACTGCTCGCCCCGGCCGGGTCCGCCCCCGCGCCCGCCGGTGCCGGTGGGGCCCCGGTCGACCGCAGTGCATCCGTGGGACCGGCCGTCCACTAGGCTGACGCACCGTCAGACAGGAGGGCTGGCCATGACTGAGGCGGCTCCGACGTACACCGGGTCGGTGCTGGACGGGCTGGCGCGCGACCCCGCTCGGGTGGCGATCCGGTACGGGGACGAGGCGTGGAGCGGGCAGCGGTGCCTGGACCTGGTGCACCGCACCGCCCGTGCGCTGGAGCGGGCCGGGCTCGGGCGCGGGGACGGGGTGACGGTGCTGGCCGGGAACCGGCCGGAGGCACTGCTGGTGCGCCTGGCCGCGAACCTGCTGGGCTGCCGGGTGGCGATGCCGTTCCCGGACGGGCCGGTCGCGGAACAGGTGGCGCTGGCGGAGTTCGCCGGGACCTCCGCGCTGGTCTTCGACCCGGCCCGGTGCGCGGCGGCGGCCGAGGGGTTCGGGCGGGCCGTGCCCTCGGCCGTCCTCCTCTCCCTGGGCCCGTCACCGCTCGGGCTCGGCACGGACCTGCTGGACCTCGCCGCAGCCTGCTCGCCCGCCCCGCTCGAACCTCGCTACCGGCCCGAGGACGTGATGGCGGTGCGGTTCACCGGCGGCACCACCGGCCGCCCGAAGGGGGTGCTGCGCCGCTTCGCCCGGCCGCCGCGCCCACCGCTGCTGTCCGGCTCGGTCTTCCTCCTGTGCACTCCGCTCTGCCACGGCGGCGGCACCTCGGCGGACCTGGCACTGGCCTCGGGCGGCACGGTGGTGATGCAGGACGGGTTCGACGCCGGGGCCGTGCTGGCGGCGGTCGAGCGGCACCGGGTGTCCCGGACGTACCTGCCGCCGCACCTGCTGTACCGGCTGCTGGACCACCCGCTGCTGCCCACGACCGACACCGGCAGCCTGCGCCGGGTCGGTTACACCGGCTGCGCGCCCTCGCCGAGGCGCCTCGCCGAGGCGACCCGGCGGCTGGGCCGGGTGCTGCACCAGACCTACAGCCTGACGGAGTGCGGTCCGGTCGCCCGGCTGAGCCCGGACGAGCACCTGGCACCGCGGCTGCTGAGCACCGCCGGCCGCCCGTACCCGGACACCGGGCTGCGCATCCTGGACGAGGGCGGCGCCGAGCTGCCGCCGGACCGGACCGGGGAGATCTGCGTCCGCACGCCGACCGCGATGGCCGGCTACTGGCGCGACCCGGAACTGACCGAGCGGGTGCTCCGGGACGGCTGGCTGCACACCGGCGACCTGGGCAGCCTGGATGCGGCCGGCTATCTGACGGTGGCCGGGCGGCGGGACCCGATGGCGATCGTCGAGGGGCACAACGTGTTCCCCCGCGAGATCGAGGAGCCGCTGCGCACCCACCCCGAGGTGCGCGAAGCGGTGATGTTCACGACCACCGACCCGGACCGCCTGGAGCGGGTGCACGCCGCCGTCGCCCTCACCCCCGGCTCGCGGCTGACGGCCGAACAACTGCACCACTGGGGCCGGGCGCACGGCCTCGGCCGGTGCGCCCCGGACGCCCTCCTGCTGCTCCCCGCGATCCCGCTGAACGGCCTCGGGAAGCCGGACCTCACCGCCCTGCGGGCCCAGGTGGCCGGCGGGACCGGACGGCCGTCCGCCACTGCAGGGGCGCGCGACAGGGCGTGACGCGCCCCACAAGTGCTTCGAGCGCCCACGCGGGCGACCTCTCGTGCGCCACCCGGCGGGAAGAACCGTCCGTGGGCACTCGACCGTGCGGCCCGACCTGCCGACACATCCCCGGCAGCGTCGTACGTCTCGGTGTGGGCCGCACCGTCCCCCAGGAGGCACTCCCTTGACCTGGCTACGCGTCCTGACCGCACTGGGCATCCTCGCCGTGGCGGCCAGTGCCCTGATCGTCTTCGCCCTCTGCACCGCCACCTCCCGCGGCGAGCGCGCCGCGCAGGAGGCGCCGCCCGACCTACGTGCGGACGCCGAGGGCAGCGGCCTCTTCCAGCGGACGGGCGGCGACGGCTGACCGTCCCGGGAGGCGACGGCCGCCGCCCGACCGGACGCGCTCCGGGTCAGTGCCCGGCGAGGTCGTCCGGGCGGACCTCGATGTGGTCGGCCGCGAGGTCGACCGCCACCCGGTGCTCCATGCCGAGCGACTCCAGGAACTTGACCGGCAGCTGCACCCGGCCGCTGCGGTCCAGCATCACGTACTCGCGCTCGTTCACCGACTCCTCGCCGTGCTCGTCCGTCACGGTGCGGCGCAGCACCTCGCTGGCGGTCCGCCCGTCCCGGATCGCGACCGTGCGGCGGACCTCACCCGCGACCATCGGGTCGTGGGTGACGATCACGACGGTGGCACCCAGCTCGCGGTTGACGGTGCGGAAGGACTCGAAGATGACCCCGGCGGTCTCCGAGTCCAGCTCCCCGGTGGGCTCGTCGGCGAGCAGCACCGGCGGGTTGTTGGCCATCGCCACCGCGATCGCCGCCCGCTGCTGCTGGCCGCCGGAGAGCTCGTTGGGCTTGCGGTGGGCGAGCCCGCCGATCTCCAGCGCCTCCATCAGCTCGGCCACCCGGGCCGTCTGCTGCTTGGCCCCGCCGGCGCCCGAACGACGACCGCGCAGCTGCATCGGCAGGGCGATGTTCTCGGCGACGGTGAGGAAGGGCAGCAGGTTGCGGGCGGTCTGCTGCCAGATGAAACCGACCACCTCGCGCCGGTAGCGCAGCCGCTCCTTGACGGACATCTCCAGCAGGTCGCAGCCGGCCACGGTGGCGGTGCCGGCGGTCGGCACGTCCAGCCCCGCGAGGATGGTGAGCAGGGTGGACTTTCCGCTGCCGGAGGCGCCGACCAGAGCGACCAGGTCGCCCTGTCCGATGGTCAGTTCCAGGCCTTGGAGGGCCTGGACCTCGACCCCCTCCGCGCTGAAGATCCGGACCAGCCGGTCGCAGACGATGGCCGCCCCCGCGCCGTGCGCCTTGGGCGAGGCGGCGGCGAGGGCCCGCTGCTGGAGCTCCTGGAGGCTGGGGGCCTCGGCGACCGTCCGCTCCTGGGGAGTGCTCATCACCGCTCGTCTCCTGTCTCGACTGTCTGCTTCATCGCACCGCTCTCCACTGTCCCGGCGGACCGGGCCGCTGTCACGGCCCGGCCGCCGCTCCCGGCCGCCGCTCCCGGCGTGTCCGCCGCTGTCGTTCCCTGCCTCATTGCCGCTCACCCGCACGCAGTTCGGTGGCGATCTGGCGCCGGCCGGCGACCAGCGTCTCCACCACCACGCCGAGGCAGACCACCAGGGCCAGACCGGCGGTGGGCAGCAGCACCGGCATCACCACGGGGGCCAGGGTGTCGCCGACCGGGGCGCCGACCAGCGCCGAGAGGTCGAAGGCTCCCCCGAGCAGGGCGACCGCGGCCATGGCGACCAGACCGCCGCCGACAGCCGCCGCCAGGGTCTGCGGCAGCGACTCGGCGACGATCAGCGCCAGGCCCTGCCGGGGCCGCAGGCCCATGGTGCGCAGCCGGGCGAGCACCGCCGTACGGTCCGGCGCGGCCCGCAGCAGCGTCAGCAGCACGGCCAGCAGGGCGAACCCGGCGGCGGCGAAGCCCGCGTACCAGAACAGACGTCCGGCGGCGTGCTGCACCGGATCGCCGGCCAGCTCGGCGATCTTCTCGCGGCTGCTCTGCACCACGTAGCCGGGGGGCAGGCCGTCGGCGCTCTTCCCCGCCTCCTCGGCGTCCTTGCTGATCAGCTTGGCCAGGCCCGTCACCTGATTGTCGCTGCCGATGCCGCGTTCCTTCAGCAGGGCCCGGACCCGGCCCGGGTCGACGTCACCGACCGCGAACCACTTGTTCACCTTGCTCTCCCGCTTGAGCTCCGGCAGGTGCTCTGCCGCGGAACCGGTCGGCACCACGATGAAGGGC
Source organism: Kitasatospora sp. NPDC101235 (assembly GCF_044767505.1). NCBI lineage: Bacteria > Bacillati > Actinomycetota > Actinomycetes > Kitasatosporales > Streptomycetaceae > Kitasatospora > Kitasatospora sp. NPDC101235. The sequence goes on along the minus strand of NZ_JBIWNZ010000004.1, from coordinate 304,060 downwards.
CTGCCCGATTCCGGCAGGGCGGGCGTGGCGTCGACGATCCCGGCCACCACGGTGGACATCTCGCTGCCACTGGGCGTGCGCACCTGCGGCGCGCCCGCGGTCAGGCGCTGGGCCAGGCTCCGGCTGAACAGCGCGGGCACCGGGCTGTCCTTGCCACCCGGGGCGGCCAGCTTGGCCAGGTCGAACCCACCGACCCCGGCGGTGCGGGAGATCTCCGCGTAGGCGTCGGGCTCCACCACCACCAGGACGGCGCCGGTGTTGTCCCGGTCGGCACCGATGAAGACGGCCCGGTCCTCGATCCAGGCCCCGGTCGCCGCCCGGACGCCGGGCAGTTGGCCTGCCGCCTTGGTGAAGTCGTCCGGCAGGGTGGCGTAGACCGGGACCGTGATGGACACGTCGCCGCCGGTGGCGATGCGCGCGGCACGCGTCCGGGAGTGGTCCACCGTGTCGATCACGGTGGCGCCGAAGCCGGTGGCCGTGACGGCGATCAGCAGGGCGAGCAACGGCAGCGCGGAGGGCCGGCGGCGGCCCGAGTTGTCGCGGGCGGCCCGGACCAGGCCGAGGAAGCCGACCAGGCCGCGGCCGCGGCCGGCGAGTGCGGCCAGCCAGCCGACCACGACCGGCTCGATCCGGGCCAGCAGCAGGCCACCGGAGACGGCGAGCAGCAGCGGGGCGGCCGCCAGCAGCGGGTCCACTCCACCACCCGGGTGGCCGACGCCGCGACGGCGGACCTCGGCCACCGCCGCGGCCGTGACAGCCAGCACGGCGAGCTCGCCGATCACCCGGCGCCAGCCGCCGGCGGTCCGCGGGCGCGCCCAGAGCAGGGCGGCCCGGGCCGGGAAGGCCAGGATCGCGAACAGGGTCACGGCGAGCGCCAACAGCACCGGGCCGCCCCACCGGGGGGTGGGCAGCAGCACCAGCGCGAGGGCCGTCCCGAGCACGGCGGCGGGCAGCACGGTCACCGCGCCCTCACCGAGCAGCCGCAACAGCACTCCGCTGCGCGAGCCGCCACGGGCCTGGAGCAGCCTGATCTCGGCCGTGCGGCGGTCCGTGCTGAGCGCTGCGGCCAGGCACAGCACCACGACCGCGACGCCGGCGACACCGGCCGGCCCGATGGCGCCCAGCGGGGCCGCGGCCTCGTAGCGGGCCGTGGCCCGGGCGAGGACGTCCGGCATCAGCGAGGTGACACGCAGGTCGGCCCGGTGGGTCGAGCCGACCAGGGCGGTCATGCCGGGGCCGGAGGAGTACGAGCCGAGGAGCTCGCGAGTCCGGTCGAGCCGGTCGGCGCGCAGGGAACCGGCGTCGACGGGCAGCCGCCAGAAGTTCTGGCCGCCCGAACCCCAGCCGGCCAGCGTGGTCAGGCTGCCGCCGTCGACGAAGCCGCTGGTCCAGTACCACGCCTGGTCGCCCTTGACACGCAGGCAGGCCCTGGCCGGACAGCCGATGCCCTCCCAGAACGGGTCCTGGGGATCGTTGACCCGGAAGAGGCCGGCCACCACGGTGCTGCGCAGCGGGGCGGGTCCGTCGGTGCCGCTCTCGATGACGTCGCCGAGCTTGATGTTGACGGCCTCGGCGGCCTTCTGGCTCAGCACGATCGGCAGCGGGCCGTCGGCCGGGGCGGGGCCCGGCCAGGTGCCCGCGGTCAGCGTCACCCGGTCGGCGAGGCCGTGCAGGTAGAGCAGGCCGAGCGCCGGGTCGGCCTTCTCGGAGAGCCTCGTGTACCCCGGGTTGATCATGCCGCGCTCGGTCCTGACCCGGGTGCCGTAGACCTGACCCGACGTGGTCAGCGGGAGGTCCCGTCCGATCCGCTCGCTCAGCTTCTGCTGGGTGGCCTCCAGGCTTGCCGTGGCGTCGTCGCGAGTCGTCTCGGAGGTGTACTCCAGATTGGTCACGTTGGCGCCCAGGCTGCGCGTGAACTCCTGGAGCGCGGTGTCCGCGCCCCGGTCCTGAATGCGTGGGAAGGCCGCCGCCAGGAAGACGGTGACGAGGGCGAGGCCCGCCGTGAGCAGCGCGGCCAGCGGCATCGCGCGCAGCCGGGTACGGACCCACGGCGCGGGCCGGTGGGCGCGGGTGGGCCCGGGCGTGGGGGTGGGCACGGTGGTGCCGGCCTTGGTGGTCACATCTCCTCCACGTGGCGCAGCCGGGCGGCCACGTCTCGACGCCGGCGCCCGATCAGGAAGGCCGACAGCAGCGGAACGACGGCGATCGCGGCCGTGAACAGCAGCGCCTGACCGAGTGGCAGCTCGACCAGCGCCTCCGGCACCGGGCGGCGGGCGGCCGGGGTCAGCACCACGAAGGGCACGATCAGCCGGACGAGCAGGGCACCCAGGGCGAGGCCGACGATCCCGCCGAGGCCGACCAGCAGCGCGTTCTCGGCGGCGGCGGTGCGGGCGGCCTGCTTGCGCGGGGCGCCCAGGGCGAGCAGCAGCGCGGAGTCCCGGGAGCGTTCGCGGGCGGAACCGGCCACGGCGGCGGCGAAGCCGATCGCGGCGAGCACGGCGGTGACGATCGCGATGGCCATCAGCGCGCTCTGCGGGGCGGCGCCGACCGGGTCACCGAGGAGGCCCTCGGAGACCTCGTCGTAGAGCGCGAGGTCCTGGCTGCCGGGGGCGCCGCGCAGGGCGGCGGCGGCCTCGGCCGGGACGCGGTCGCCCGGCCCGGCGGCGGGCAGCCACCACTCGGTGCGGGTGGGCAGGTTGCGGTCCTGGACCGCCAGCACCCGGGCGACGGTGCCGAGGTCCATCACCAGGGCCTGTTGTCCGACCACCGGCACGGCCTCGACCACGCCGGTCACCTTGACCGGGACGACGAGCCCGCCGAACGGCACCCGGACGGTGTCCCCGACCGACGCTCCGACGGCCTTCAGGTAGTCCCGGGTGGCGACGCCGTTGACGGTGGCCGGAACGGGCGTCCCGGTCGGGCTCAGCACGGCGCGCACCAGGTCGCCGCGGCCGTCGGCGGAGTGGTAGCGGACCGTGAACAGCGCGTCGGCACCGGCCGTTTCGGAGGCGAGCGCGGCCACCGGCGAGCTGTCCGTACCGCCGCGGACCGTCGGGGGCTTGAGGCTCCAGCCGGCACCGGTCGGCACCGGAACGGCGGTGGCCGGTCCCCCCGCGCTCTCGGAGACGGCCAGGTTCCGTACGGTGACCTCGCCCTCGCTGCGATCGCCGAAGGTGACGGTCGCGCCGACCACGGTCAGCGGAGCGGCGACCGAACCCACCGGGGCGTCGACCAGCGCGCCGAGCGTGATCGAGGAGCGGACCTGGCCGTTCGGCGGGAGGTCGCCGAACGCGACCTTGTGGACCAGGCCGAACCGGTCGCGCAGCAGCAGCCGGACTTCGGGGTGGACCTGGCCGCTCCTGGACGACGGGACCGGCTGGTCCTGCTGACGCACCGCGATGTCGGCGTCGATCCGCAGCGGGCTGCCGGGCAGCGGGATGCCGGCCGGGGCGGGTGCGGCGAGCGTGCCGAAGACCTCCGCGCCGGTCTTGCCGTCGAGCAGGTCGGAGCGGACCGGGACGCGCTCGGCGAAGGCGGCGGCGTCCACCGCCAGCAGCTGGCTCCTGCCGCTCGGCAACGACTGTTCGTCGCGCACCACCGGGACCAGCCGGTCGCCGCCGGGCAGACCGCCGTAGCGGCCGCCCTGACCCATCAGGGCGTTGTGCGAGCCGGAGATGCGCAGACCGCCGGCCGTGCTGAAGGCGGCCTGGTCGCGCTGGGAGGCGGTCCAGGTGGCGTGCTGGCCGAGCGCCAGGACGCCGGTGGCCACGGCCATGACGAGCAGCAGCACGGGTCCGGTGGCGCGGCCGGGGCGGCGGGCCAGCTGCCAGCCGACCATGGCGGGGCCGAGGCCTCGGCCCCGGGCCGCCGCACGGGCGCCGAGCCGGGCGACGAACGGGAGCAGCCGCAGCACCACCAGGGTGCCGGCGCACAGGGCGAGCGCCGGGGTGGCGACCAGCAGCAGGTCCACGTCGAGGCGTCCGGTGGAGTCGGCGGACAGCCCGCCGCCGTACTGGTCGAGCTGCTGGTAGGCGAGCGCGGCCAGGGCGAGCACGGCGAGGTCGCCGCCGTTGCGGGCTATGCCGGAGACCACGGCCTGACGGCGGCCGACCCGGCGACGCAGGGCGGCGCCGACGCCGCGCACCACGCTCGGCACGGTGGCCAGCACGACGCAGGCGAACGCGCAGACCACGGCCACCGGCCAGAGCGTCCAGCTGATGCCGGTCTCCAGGGCGACCTGGTGGGAACTGCCGAGGCCGGCCAGCGCGCGGACCAGGAACGGGGTCAGCAGCGGGGCGAACACCGCGGCGGGCAGGGCCAGCAGCAGCGACTCCAGGGCGGTGAAGGAGCCGAGCTTGACCGCCGAGGCACCGCGCGCGGCGAGCATCTCGTTCTCGGACTCCTGCCGCGCGGCGATCAGGTGGACGACCAGCAGCAGGGCCGCCGCGGCGAGCACTGCCAGCTGGAGGGCGCCGATCAGCAGGGTGGACCGGGCGACGACCATGCTGTCGGACAACTCGTGCATGATGTCCGGCAGTTCGGTCTTCGCGCCGAGCGAGGCGGTGGCCCGCAGGTCATTGGAGAGGCTCTGGGCACGGTCGCCGACAGCCTGCGCGACAGCCTGGTCGGCGCCGGAGAAGTCGGCGTCCAGCGACCAGCCGCGGCCGCCCTGGACCAAGCCGGCCGCGGTGAAGGCGCTCTGGTCGACCATCATCGGGCCGAAGGTGGTGAAGCCGCCGACCTCGATCTCGCGGCCGCCGACCGGGTCGATCCGCCAGTACGGGGCGGTCGGGTCGGTGGCCCGGTAGACGCCTGTGATCCGGACGGTCAGCGGCGTGCTGTCGACCCGGTCGACGAGCCGGACCTCGGCGGGCAGGGCCTGCTCGGTCAGGCCGAGCCGGCGCAGCAGGCTCTGCGGGACGGCGACCTCCGGGGCCGCGGACCGGACCGGCCCGGCGGCGGCGCCCGGCCAGGCGCCGGCCAGCAGTTGGACCCGGCCGCGGTCGAGGTCGGCGAGGACCGTCAGGTCGAGCTGGGCGCCGGGGGCCTGGCCGGCGGGGGCGGGGGCGCTGCCCGCAGGGGCGCCGGAGCCGCTTCCGCCCACTGTGTCGCCGTTCGCTGCGGCGCCGGAGCCCGGCAGGCCGTAGGAGCGGCTGCGCATCACGCTGTCGGTGTGCACGGGCAGGTCACCGAAGAGCTTCTGCCGGTACGCGGCGAGTGCCCCCTCGTCCTTCGTCCGCTGGTCGAGCCCGTGCTCGCCGGTCACCGCCACGATGGTCCGGGCATGACCGGGCCCTTGGAGCGCCTGCCGCAGGCCGGCCTCGCCGACACTGTTGTTGAAGGCCACCAGGGCGGTCAGCACGGACGTGGTGATCAGCACCGCAAACAGGACGGCGGCAGCCAGCGGCACTCGCGCGCGCAGTCGGCGCACGACGAAGCCGAGCATCAAGTTCCTCCCCCGGATTCATGTCCCCGGTTGCATCCCCGAGCCCCGCTCATCGGTCCGATCCGAGTACAAATCGGCCATAGATGGACACATCGCAAGCACACCGGCGCATTGACCACCGGCAATCGGTCGCCGGATAGCGGACGATGCTGTCAGATTCGATCCAGGAACGGAAGGGACTTGCGCGAATCAAGTAAGCAATGAGCAAATTCGTTTCATTGATAGCATCCCGGCCGGGGATGCCCCCGCTTGAATGCCATGCACACTTCACAACTCCGGCTTCAGTGCGTCCAGTTGGCCCGGGACACCGTCTTCTCGGATTCCCGCCCGGGAGCGCGAACCACCGGAGCAGTCATATCCGTAGAACCCGACGGAACCCGGACGGAACCGGGTTGCCACGCCCACAGGGGGGACGTCGCATGACGCAGCACCAGGCCTCCACCGCCGCCGACACCGCCACCCGGCCGATGGTGGCCGTGACCGACCTCCGCCGGAGCTTCGGCACCGGCGAGCGGGCCGTGCACGCCCTACGCGGCGTCTCGTTCAGCGTCGGCCGCGGCCAACTCACCGCGCTCAAGGGCCGGTCCGGCTCCGGCAAGACCACCCTGCTCAACCTGGTCGGCGGCCTGGACACGCCGACCGGCGGCAGCATCGCGCTGGACGGCATCGACCTCGCCGGGCTGGACGAGGACGGCCGGCTCGCCCTGCGGCGGGAGCGGATCGGCTTCGTCTTCCAGTCCTTCGGGCTGATCCCGATGCTCACCGCCGCCGAGAACGTCGGCGTGCCCATGCGGCTGCGCAAGGCCCCGGCAGCCGAACGCGAGGAGCGCGCGCACACCCTGCTCGCCCTGGTCGGCCTGGCCGACCACGCCAACCAGCGCCCCGGCGAGCTCTCCGGCGGGCAGCAGCAGCGCGTCGCCATCGCCCGCGCGCTGGCCAACGAGCCCAGCCTGATCATCGCCGACGAGCCGACCGGTCAGCTGGACTCGGAGACCGGCCGCTCGATCATGGAGTTGCTGCGCGCGGTGGTGCGCAGCGAGGGCGTCACGGTGCTGGTCGCCACGCACGACCCGACGCTGATGGAGCTCGCCGACCGTGTGATCGAGGTCCGGGACGGGCGGATCATCGAGGAGGAGGCGGAGCGGGCGGCGTAGCGGGACAGTCCCGGGCGGGGTCGCAGCCACGGGGCATGGCGAAGGCGTGGGGATGCGGGGTGCGTCCCCACGCCTTCGCCGTGCCCGCGTTCAGCCCTTCGCCGGGACGATCGTCGGGCGCGGAGGCGAAGGTAGGCCGGGTCGGACCCCAGGCCTGGGAATCGATGAATGAAAGTGTGACAGTACGTCATTTTCGGTGATTCGCCACCGCTGCGACCTTCATCGCCTCACCGGAACTCCATTGTCAGCGGCTTGGGCTACGGTCGCCGACAACTCGCAGGAATCCGCTGCACCGGAGGTTTGATGACGATCTGCTGCCGCATTCTCCGGAATTTCCCGGCCTTGCGGGAACTCGCCCGGAAAGCACGGACGTGGTGGCCGGCAGCACCGCCGACCACCACGACCGTCACCTCGTCCCCCGGGTCACCGGGGGCTGTTCCGTCAGACCGCCGGGAAGATCTCCGCGTCCGGCTTCAGCAGCTGGCCGGGCTGCGGCGCGGTGCCGTCCACCAGGTAGCGGGTGACCAGCTGGTTCAGCGCCTTGCTGCGGCCCACGGCACAGTGCTCGATCGAGTCGACGCTGACCAGCACGGCGTTGCCCAGCTCCTGCTGCATCCGCTGGGCGAACTTGTACTGGGTGGCCGGGTCGTAGAGGTTGCCGATCACCATCACGGTGTTGGAGGTCTTCTTGTTCCACGGGCCGGAGAAGCGCTCGGCGTCCCGGGCCGGAGCCGGCCAGCTCGCGCACGCCGGCGCGTCGAAGGCCTGGTAGCGGCCGAAGGTCGGCGCTTCCTTCTCCCAGACCTTGGCCGCGTTCGCGAACACCCGGTCGTTGGAGGGGTACGGCTTGTCCTGGCAGTTGACGGCCAGGTAGGAGTCGTCCGCGGTGTACTCGGAGTCGACCGGGGCCTCCCGCAGCGCCGCCCGCGGGACGTTCACCGAGAGCAGGTTGGCGTCCTCGTCCGAGACGTTCGCCTTCGGGGCCAGCAGGGCGGTCGCGGCCGGCTTCTGGAACACCTGGTAGGTCGCCTGGAGCGACTTGGCCAGCGGGGCCAGCTTGGCCTGCGAGTACAGGGCGCTGGCCACCTCGCCGGTGAAGCTGCTCAGGGTCACCTGGGAGCCGTTCGGCAGCGTGATCGGGCTGGTCCGCAGGTGGTCGCGGAGCTGGTCGAACTTGGCCCGGGTGTCGCCCTCGCCGAAGGCGCAGCGCGGGGCGCCGGCGGCCTGGCAGCGCTTCAGGAACTCGTCCAGGGCCAGCTCGAAGCCGCCCGCCCGCTGGCGGTCGTACTCCATGCCGTTGTGCAGGCGCAGGTTCGGGTCGACGTTGCCGTCGACGATGATCGCGCGGACCTTGTTCGGGTACATGTTGGCGTACGTCGAACCGATCAGGGTGCCGTAGGAGAAGCCGGCGAAGGTGAGCTGGGAGTCACCGACGGCGCGGCGCATCCGGTCGAGGTCGCGCACCACGTTGATGGTCGACATGTGCTCGATCAGCGGGCCGGCGTTCTTGCTGCACGCGTCGCTGTAGTCCTGGTCCGCGTCCAGCGTCTCGTTGATCTCGGCCTTGGTGACCGGCACGCCGACCATGCGGTTGGTGACCGCGTCGGCGTCCTCCTGGGTCTTGAAGCACTTGAGCGGGTTGCTCCGGGCCACGCCGCGCGGGTCGAAGCCGACCAGGTCGAACCTGGACTGCACCTCGGCACCGAAGCGGGAGGTGGTCGCCCACATGTAGCCGCTGCCGCCCGGGCCGCCGGGGTTGAGGAACAGCGAGCCGATCCGCTTCGACGGGTCGCTCGCCCGCCGCCGCATCATGGCGATGCCGATCTTCTCACCCGACGGGTTGTCGTAGTCCAGCGGCACGGGGTAGACGGCACAGTCGTAGATGCCGGGGTCCGGCTTGCTCGGGTCGGGGTTGCACGGCGTCCAGGCAACGGGGTCGACCTTCGCCTCGGCCAGGCCCGGGGCCTGGTCGAAGGGCGCCGCCGACGCGGCGACGGCGGTGCCGGTGACAAGCGCGAGGGCGCAGGTGACTGCTCCGGCCAACGTGGATATGCGGGACAAGGAACCTCCTCCGTACTGAAAGGGCGGCCCCAGCCTGTCAGCCGGAGATCTCTCTGTGAAGACCTGGGAGCAGCGGAAATCATCCGCTCGACATTCCGCGGATCGCAGAACATTCTGTGAATGAACCAACTTGACGGTTGATTGACCTGATGCTGCATCAACCGAACGCATCACCCCCCGCCGTAGGCCGTCCGGTTCGGCGGAGCCGGCCCGGGGTCCGGTTTCCCGGCGCGGCGGCGTGCCGCCGGACGCGGCCCGGACGGCGTCCGGCTCGCGCAGGCCGGGTCGGACACGCCTCAGCCGGCGGCCGCCCCCCGCAGGGCGGCCGCCACCAGCCCCTGGATCGCGTCGGCCGCGGGCTCCCCGCCGCCCACCAGGTGCTCGAAGACCAGGCCGTCGATGCAGGCCAGCAGCGTGGTCGTCCGTCCGTCGGGGTCGGGTACCCCCTGGGCGGCGAGGAACGCGCGGACGGCGGCGCGCCCGGCGTTCTCCCGCGGGACGAGGATCTCGCGCAGCTCGGGATCGCGCACGCTCTCCACCGCGCAGGCATACCGGGCGAGCGAGCGCCGCCGCCCGTCACCGGACAGCCGCCGCCGCATCAACGCGCCGATTCCGTCGGCCAGTTCCGCGGCCGAACGGACCGGCACCTGCTCCCCCATGGCGTGCAGCTCGCCCTGGTCCAGCTCCACCAGCCGGCGCACCAGCGCGGTGAGCAGCGCCTGCCTGGTCCGCAGGTAGGCGGAGGTGGTCCCGACCGGCAGCCCGGCCGCCGCGTCGACCGCACGGTGGGTCAGTCCTCGCACGCCGAGGTCCGCGAGCACCCCGATCGCGGCGTCCGCCAACACCGTCCGCCGGTCCGGCCGCCCCGCATCGTCCCGCTTCCGATCCTCGTTTCGCCGCATCCCCCCTTTCTACCGGGCCCGTGCCACCCCTCCGCGCACCCGCCCGGTCCGGGCCGGCCACCGGCCGCCGCCGTCCCACCGCCCGGGCGGACCCGAGCCACCCCCGTCCGCCTGTCGAAAGCCTCGTAGTACGCTCCTTCTACAGCTGTAGAAAACAGCGCGGCGACACGGGAAGGACCGGGCATGAGCGGCAACAGCGCGGTGGTGGTCGGAGGCGGGATCGGCGGACTGGCGGCCGCGATCGGGCTCCGGCTGGCGGGATGGGACGTGACCGTGGTCGAGCGGGCGGCCGTCCTGGACGATGCGGGCGCCGGCATCTCACTGGCCGCCAACGGGATGCGCGCGCTCGCCGCCCTCGGCGTCGGCGAGGCGGTCGAGGCGGCCGCGCGCCGCCAGTACACCGGTGGCACCCGGACGCCGGACGGGCGTCGGCTCGCCGCGATGGACGGGGCCGCGCTGGAACGCGAACTGGGCGCCCCGATCGTCGGCATACCCCGCGCGGCCCTGCACCGCATCCTGCGCGAGGCGCTGCCCGCCGAGTCCCTCGTCATCGGCGCCGAGGTCACCGAGCTGGACACCACCCGGCCGTTCCGGGTCCGGGCCGGCTTCGACGGCACCACCCTGGAAGCCGACCTGCTGGTGGCGGCCGACGGCATCAACAGCCGTATCCGGCGCCGCCTCTTCCCGGCCCATCCCGGGCCGGCCTACAGCGGCTCGACGGTGCTGAGGGCGATCACCGAGCACCCGGTCGACGGGCTCAAGGCCGACTTCGAGCTGACCTGGGGCCACGGCGCCGAGTTCGGCCACATCGCCTTCCCGGACGGCACCGCCGAGTGGCACGCCGTCCTGAACGCCCCGGCCGGGATCCGCTACCGGGACCCACTGACCGAGGTCCGCCGCCGCTTCGCCCGCTGGCACGAGCCGATCCCCTCACTCCTGGCCGCGACCCGACCGGAGGCTGTACTGCACCACGACGTCAACGCGCTGGCCACCCCGCTGCCGTCGTACGTCTCGGGCCGGATCGCGCTGCTCGGCGACGCGGCGCACGCCATGACGCCCCACCTCGGCCAGGGCGCCTGCCAGGCACTGGAGGACGCGGTGACCCTGGCGGCGGCGCTCACCGAGGCCCGGACGGTCGAGGGCGCGCTCGCCCACTACGACGCGGCCCGCCGCCCGCGCAGCCAGACCGTGGCCCGCGACGCCCGCCGGGCCGGCCGGATGGGCCAGCAGCTCGCGAACCCGCTGGCGGTCGGTCTGCGCAATGCGGCAATCCGGCTCACCCCGCCCGGCGCAATGGTCCGGACCGTCCTGCGGCACGCCGACTGGGCGCCACCCCGGATCGCTCCCCGTGCCGCCTAGGCAACAATCCGAGGCCCCGCTTGACCGGGAATCAGGTTAGGCACCATATTACTTTCGTGACCCAGCAGCCCGAGACCGGCCCCACCGCCCCCAGCCTCGACCAGGCCCGCCGCCAGATCGCCCGTTACGGCCTCACGGCCGATCCGCAGGCGATCTTGGTCGCGACCCGGCTGATGGCGGCGGGCGCCCGGCTCGGCCAGGCCGGTGAGGTGCACTTCGGCCGCTTCGGCCTCTCCACCGGCCGCTACCGACTGCTGGCGGACCTGGAGGACCACGGCGGCGAGAAGTCCCCCTCCCAGCTCGCGACGAGTCTCGGCGTCTCCCGGGCGACCGTGACCGGCCTGGTCGACGGCCTGGAGCGGGAGGGCCTGGTGGCCCGTCGGCCGTCCACCGAGGACGGCCGCGGCAACGTGGTGATCCTCACCGCACGGGGTGCCGACAGGCTGCGGGAGCTGGCACCCGAGCACTTCACCCGGATGCAGGCCCTGGTCGGGGGCCTCTCCCCCGAGGAGCGCACCACCTTCCTGGACCTGCTGGCCCGGGTGGTCGCGGGCATGGACGCGCTCACCGAGGACTGATCCGCACCCAGGCGGGCCGCCGTCCGGCAGCCCGCCTCTCCTCAGCCCCAATAGTTAGGTACCTAAGCACAAATACTTAGGCACCTAAGCGCAATGGAAGGAAGTCCGACCCATGAGCAAGAAGATTCCCGGCGCTCCCCCGCCCTTCGTCCTGTGGCGCGAGGTCCTGGTCGCCTACGCCATGCCCGCCGCCACGGCCGGGGCCGGCGGAGCCGTCACCGGCCAGCCGCAGCTGGTGGCCGCCGCGCTCACCACCATCGGCGGCACCTCCGCCCTGGTGGCCGCCGCACTCGGCGCCGTGCTGCGCCGCCGCCCCGTGCGCGCCCGCCCCGCCCGCACCCCGCGCCCGCTCGCGGCTGCCGCACTCGGCCTGGCCGCCGCCGCCCTGGGCCTGGCCGCCGGCCTGGCCGCCGGCCTGGCCGCCGCCCGCTGGCTGCCGCAGGTCCCGGCCCTCGCCGACAGCCCGTGGCCGCACCGGCTGCCGGTCGACCTACCGGTCTCCTCGGCGATCGCCGCCACCATCACCACCTGGCGCTGGCGCGGCAGCCGACCGACCCGCACCCCGCAGCACCGACTCCCCACCGCACCCCAGCCCGAAAGGCAGACATCATGATCGTCATCATGGGCGCCGGAGGCGCCACCGGCGGCGCGACCCTGCGCAGCCTCGCCGCCCTCGGCGCACCGAGCCGCGCCCTCAGCCGCGACCCCGCCCGGCTGGCCGCCGCGCTCGACGAGCGCACGCTCGCCCGCACCGCCACCCTCCCGGCCGACGCCGCCGATCCGGCCTCCCTGCGCGCGGCCTTCCGCGGCGCACACCAGCTCTTCCTCACCATGGCCAACGGCCCGCAGCAGGTCCGGTACGAGCTGAACGCGATCGAGGCAGCGGTCGACTGCGGCGTGGAGCACATCGTCAAGGTCTCCGCGCCCGCCGCCGAGCCGGACTCCCCCGTCGCCGTCTCCCGCGGCCACCACCTGATCGAGGAGCGGCTGCGGTCCTCCGGCGTCACCACCACCGTCCTGCGGCCGTACGCGTTCATGCAGAAGCTGCTGCTCCTGGCGCCCGGCGTCGCCGCCGCCGGGGTGGTGCACGGCGCGCTGGGGCAGGCGCGGTGCAACTACGTGGACGTCCGGGACATCGGGGACGCCGCGGCCGAGGTGCTCACCCGCCCCGAGCTGGCCGGCGGCACCTACCCGCTCACCGGCGGACGGGCCTACAGCCACCCGGAGCTCACCGCGCTGCTGGGCGAGCTGCTCGGCCGACCGGTCCGCTACCTCGATCTGAGCCCGTCCGAGCTGCACACCCACCTGGTCGGCCGGGCCGGCATGCCGGACTGGCTGGCCACCCACGTGGTGGAGATCCAGCAACTCGCAGTGGTCCGCAAGGAGACGCCCGACGACACCTTCCTCCGCCTCGCCGGACGCGCTCCGCGCACCCTGGAGGCCTTCCTCGGCGAGAACCTCCACCGGTTCCGCTGACCGTCGGGCAGCACGGCGGGCCGGGCCCGGACCGACAGGACCGGCCCAAGCGGCCCGGCCCGCCACCCGAAGGGAGCAGCATTCACTGTGTCATGGATCACGATCGAAAAATCGATCTGACGATCCGTCAACTCGACTGACATCTCGTCACTTCAGGGAAGAGAAGCCACAGTTAATAACTGACGTGTCGTCAGATTCAGCCATTCCGGCGTCAGTTGGACCGAGTTTCCACTCCTGCCCGGTCGCCGCCCCGGGGCTAGCATCGGTCGGGTTGTCCGCTCCGGCCCCGGAGTGGGATCACCCGGTCAGGCGGTGCTCCCGCCGCCCCAGGGGCCGGGCATCGGTCGGAACGGGGCGAGGACGAGGAGCGCACGGCTGCCATGACAGCTGAACCGAGCCACCCGGAGCAGTACGCCACGCCGCCACAGGAGCCGACGCCGCAGGCCGAGCCCGTGCAGGGAGTGCAGGTGGAGCCGGGGCCCCCGGCCGACCCGGCGCGCGCCCTGTTCCCCGGCCGCCCGGCCGCCGCCCCGCGCACCCTGGTCGACGTGCTGGACGCCACCGTGCGCGCCCACCCCGACGAGCCCGCCCTGGACGACGGGCAGACCGTGCTCAGCTACCGCGCGCTGGCCGCCGAGGTCGAGCAGCTGCGCCGCCGGCTGGCCGCCGCCGGGATCGGCCCGGGCGACCGGGTCGGCGTGCGCGTGCCCTCGGGCACCAACGACCTGTACGTCTCGATCCTCGCGGTGCTCGCCGCCGGGGCCGCCTACGTCCCGGTGGACGCCGAGGACCCGGACGAGCGCGCCGAGCTGGTCTTCGGCGAGGCCGCCGTCGCCGCCGTGCTCGGCGCCGGGCGCGACCTGGCGACCGCCGCCGAGCGGGCGCCCGCCCTGGAACGCCGCCCCGCCCCGGCCGACGACGCCTGGATCATCTTCACCTCCGGCTCGACCGGCAAGCCCAAGGGCGTGGCCGTCAGCCACCAGAACGCCGCCGCCTTCGTGGACGCCGAGGCCGCGCTCTTCCTCCAGGAGGAGCCGATCGGCCCCGGCGACCGGGTGATGGCCGGCCTCTCGGTGGCCTTCGACGCCTCCTGCGAGGAGATGTGGCTGGCCTGGCGGCACGGCGCCTGCCTGGTGCCGGTCCCCCGCTCCCAGGTACGCAGCGGCGCCGACCTCGGCCCCTGGCTGGCCGAGCAGGAGATCACCGTGGTCTCCACCGTCCCGACCCTGGCCGCACTGTGGCCGGCCGAGGCGCTCAACGAGGTGCGGCTGCTGATCTTCGGCGGCGAGGCCTGCCCGCCCGAGCTGGTGCAGCGCCTGGTCACCGAGGGCCGCGAGGTGTGGAACACCTACGGCCCCACCGAGGCCACCGTGGTCGCCTGCGCCGCCCTGCTGACCGGCGAGGGCCCGGTGCGGATCGGGCTGCCGCTGGACGGCTGGGACCTCGCCGTGGTGGACGAGGCCGGCGTGCCGGTCGCCCCCGGCGGCACCGGGCAGCTGGTGATCGGCGGGGTCGGTCTGGCCCGCTACCTCGATCCGGAGAAGGACGCCGAGAAGTACGCGCCGCTGCCCTCGCTGGGCTGGGAACGCGCCTACCGCAGCGGCGACCTGGTCCAGGCCGACCCGGCCGGCCTGCTGTTCCTGGGCCGCACCGACGAGCAGATCAAGCTGGGCGGCCGCCGGATCGAGCTCGGCGAGGTCGACGCGGCCCTCCAGGCTTTGCCGGGCGTGGCGGGCGCGGCGGCCGCCGTGCGGACCGCGCGCGGCGGCAACCAGCTGCTGGTCGGCTACCTGGTGGTCCAGGACGGCTTCGACCGCGAGCGGGCCGTCGAGCGGCTGCGCGCGGAGCTGCCCGCCGCCCTCGTCCCGCTGCTGGCGACCGTCGAGACCCTGCCCACCCGGACCTCCGGCAAGGTCGACCGCAACGCCCTGCCCTGGCCGCTGCCCGAACTGGAGACCGCCGGCCCGAGCGAGGAGCTGTACGGCACCGAGGCGTGGCTCGCCGAGCAGTGGTCGGAGATCCTCGGCGTCCGGGTCGGCGGCCCGCGCGACGACTTCTTCGCGATCGGCGGCGGCAGCCTGGCCGCCGCCCGGCTGACCACCCTGCTGCGCACCCGCTACCCGAGCGCGGCCGTGCTGGACGTCTACCAGCACCCGACGCTGCGCAAGCTCGCCCGGCACCTGGAGCGCACCGCCGGTGAGAGCGCCGCGGCCCGGACCGTCACCCTGGTGCCGACCAGGGCCAAGCTGCTCCAGCTGCTCCTGCTGGTCCCGCTGTTCACCGTGGTCGGCCTGCGCTGGACGGTCGCCCTGCTGGCCGCCGGGAACCTGCTCACCCACCTCGGCGACTACCCGTGGGCGCCCACCGCCTCGTGGTGGTGGGTCTGCGCGGGCGCGCTCGCGCTGTACAGCGCTCCGGGCCGGCTCGCGATCGGGGCCGGTGGCGCCCGGCTGCTGCTGCGCGGCCTGCGCCCCGGCAGCTACCCGCGCGGCGGCGCCGTGCACCTGCGGCTGTGGGCGGCCGAGCGGCTCGCCGAGCTGAGCGGCGCGACCGGGCTGTCCGGTGCCTGGCTGATCCCCTACGCCCGCGTGCTGGGCGCCAAGGTCGCCCGCGAGGTGGACCTGCACTCGCTGCCGCCGGTCACCGGGATGCTCAAGCTGGGCCGGGGCTGCGCCGTCGAGGCCGAGGTCGACCTGTGCGGCTACTGGCTGGACGGCGATCGGCTGGAGGTCGGCCAGGTCAAGGTCGGCGCCGACGCGGTGGTCGGCACCCGTTCGACGCTGCTGCCCGGTGCCCGGGTCGGCAAGCGCGCCCAGGTGCTGCCCGGCTCCAGCGTCACCGGCCAGGTGCCGACCGGCCAGCGCTGGGGCGGCGCGCCCGCCGTCAAGCTGGGCCGGGCCGAGTGGTCCTGGCCCAAGGAGCCCCCGGTCCGTCGGCCCGCCTGGGCCGCGCTGTACGGCGCCGGCGACGCCGTGCTCGGTCTGCTCCCGGTGGCGCCCGCCGTGGCCGCGCTGGCCGTGCTCTCCCGCTTCGTCGACCAGGGCGCGGGCCTCGGCCCGGCGCTCGGCGGCGCGCTGCTCGGCCTGCTGTCCGCCACCCTGGCGTTCGGCGCGGTGTACGCGGCGCAGCTGGTGGCGCTGGTCCGGCTGCTGAGCCTCGGCCTGGTGCCCGGAGTGCACCCGCTGCAGGGCCGGGTCAGCTGGCAGGCGTGGACCGTCACCCAGCTGATGGACCGGGCCCGGGAGGTACTGTTCCCGCTGTACGCCGGGCTGGTCACCCCGCTGTGGCTGCGGGCACTGGGGATGCGGGTCGGCCGGGGCGCCGAGGTGTCCACGGTGCTGGCGCTGCCCAGCCTGACCACCGTCGGGGACGGTGCGTTCCTGGCCGACGACACCCTGATCGCGCCGTACGAGCTGGGCGGCGGCTGGATGCGCCTGGGCCAGGCGAAGGTCGGCGACCGGGCCTTCCTCGGCAACTCGGGGATGACCGCGCCGGGCCGCTCGGTGCCCAAGCGGGGCCTGGTGGGCGTGCTGTCGGCGACGCCGGCGAAGGCGAAGAAGGGCAGCTCGTACCTGGGCATGCCGCCGGTGCGTCTGCCACGCGCCGTGGACGAGGCGGACCAGAGCCTGACGTACGAGCCGCCGACCCGGCTGCTGTGGGCACGCGGGCTGGTCGAGCTGGCCCGGCTGGTACCGGTGCTCGCCTCGGGGGCGCTGGGCCTGCTGACGGCGGCGACGCTGTCCTGGCTGGCGGCCGGATCCCCCGTGCTCGCCGCATTGCTCTCCGGCCTGGTGCTGCTGGCGGCCGGCGCACTGGCCTGCCTGGTCGCGGTGGCGGCCAAGTGGCTGCTGGTCGGGCGGTTCCGGGCGGTGGAGCACCCGCTGTGGAGCGGCTTCGTGTGGCGCAACGAGCTGGCGGACACCTTCGTGGAGATGCTGGCGGTGCCGTGGCTGGTCGGCGCGGTGCCGGGCACCCCGGTGCTGAACCTGTGGCTGCGCTCGCTCGGCGCGCACGTCGGCCACGGGGTCTGGTGCGAGAGCTACTGGCTGCCGGAGGCGGACCTGGTCACCCTCGGCGACGGGGTCACCGTCAACCGGGGCTGCGTGGTGCAGACGCACCTCTTCCACGACCGGATCATGCGGATGGATACTGTGGTCCTCCGCGAGGGCGCCACCCTGGGCCCGGGCGGCATCGTGCTGCCCGGCAGCACGGTGGGCGCGCGCAGCACGCTGGGCCCGGCCTCGCTGGTGATGCGCGCCGAGTCCGTCCCCGCCGACACGCGATGGCTGGGCAACCCGATCGAGGCGTGGCAGACCACGTCGTGACCACCTCCCCGTCCCCCCGTCCCGGCCCGCAGGAAGCGCACGTCCCCGTGAAGCCCAAGCACGTCCCCGCGGCCGCCGGTGCCCCGGACCCGTACTTCCCGAACAGCGGCGACCACCGCTACCGGGTGCACCGCTACGAGCTGGCGCTGGACTACCGGCCCGGGCCCAACCGGCTGGCCGGCTCGGCCCGGCTGAGCGCGGTGGCGGACGCGGCGCTGGCCGAGTTCGCGCTCGACCTCGCCGAGTTCCGGATCGGACGGGTGCTGGTCGACGGCCGGGCCACCCGCTACACCCACCGCGGCAACAAGCTGCGGATCCGCCCGGCCAAGGCGCTCGCGCCGGGCGCGGCGTTCACCGTCGAGGTGCACTACACCGGCAACCCCCGCCCGGTGCGCAGCCCGTGGGGCGGCCTGGGCTGGGAGGAGCTGACCGAGGGCGCGCTGGTGGCGAGCCAGCCGGTCGGCGCGCCGTCCTGGTTCCCGTGCAACGACCGGCCCTCCGACAAGGCGACCTACCAACTGGCCGTCACCACGCCGTCCCCGTTCACGGTGGTGGCGAGCGGCCGGCTGCTGACCCGCACCACCAGGGCGTCCAGCACCACCTGGGTGTACGAACAGAGCGCGCCGACCCCGACGTACCTGGTGACGGTGTCGATCGGGCACTACCGGGCGGTGCCGCTGGCGGTGCGCCCGGCGATACCGCAGACCGGCTACGTGCCGGAGCGGCTGGCCGTCGCGTTCGCCCGGGACTTCGCCCGGCAGCCCGAGATGGCGGCGTACTTCGGCGAGGTCTTCGGCCCGTACCCGTTCGGCGAGTACGCGGTGGTCGTCGCGGACGAGGAGCTGGACGTCCCGGTGGAGGCCCAGGGCGTCGCCACCTTCGGCACCAACCACCTCGGCGGCGGCTGGGAGCGCGAGCGGTTGATCGCGCACGAGCTGGCCCACCAGTGGTTCGGCAACAGCGTCACGATCGCCGACTGGCGGCACATCTGGCTCAACGAGGGCTTCGCCAAGTACGCGGAGTGGCTCTGGTCCGAGCACGCCGGCGGCCCGGGCGCGGCCGTGCACGCCGCCGCGGCGCACCGGCTGCTGGCCGGACTGCCACAGGACCTGCGACTCGGCGACCCGAGCCGGAAGCTGATGTTCGACGACCGGCTGTACCAGCGGGGCGGACTGGTCGTGCACGCGCTGCGGCGCACGCTCGGCGAGGACGCGTTCTTCGCGATGCTGCGGGACTGGACCGGCGCCAACCGGCACGGCGTGGTCGCCACCGCCGACCTGCGCGCGCACGCCGCCCGGTACACCACCGCGCCGCTCGGACCGCTCTTCGAGGCCTGGCTGGAGCGGCCGGAGCTGCCGCCGCTGCCGGACTGAGCCTGTCACCGGGGTCGGGACCGGATGCCCGGGGCCGGATTATTCGATCGGTTCCGGGGCCGGGCTGGGCTACTCTCCGTGCACATGTCGATGAGTCCAGAAGCCCACATGACCGACCTGCCCGGCGAGCTGCTGCCCGCCACCCGCCGCGCCCTGCTGCACCGGCTCGCCGTCGCCCAGGCCGAGGGGCGCACGCCCTCGATGGTCGCCGGGGTGCTGCGCGACGGGCAGCCGGTGTGGAGCGGCGCCCGCAGCATGATCGACGGTCACGCACCGACCCCGGACGTCCAGTACCGGATCGGCTCGCTCACCAAGACCTTCGTCGCCGTGCTGGTGCTGCGGCTGCGCGACGAGGGCCTGCTCGACCTCGCCGACCCGCTCGCCCGCCACCTGCCGGGCACCCCCGCCGACGACGCGACCATCGCCCAACTGCTCTCGCACTCCGCCGGTCTGGCCGCCGAGACCCCCGGCCCCTGGTGGGAACGGACCGAGGGCTCGCTGCGGCCCGGCCTCGGCGACATCCTGGAGGCCGAGCAGCCGCTGAAGCACCCGGCCGGGCGGGTGCACCACTACTCCAACCCCGGCTACGCGCTGCTCGGCGCGCTCGTGGCGAAGCTGCGCGGCGAGCCCTGGGGCGAGGCGCTGCGCCGCGAGGTGCTGGCCCCGCTCGGCATGGACCGCACCACGCTGCTGCCCGAGCACCCGCACGCCGGGGGCTTCGCCGTCCACCCGTGGGCCGACGTCCTGCTGCCCGAGCCGCTCACCGACACCGGTCTGATGGGCCCGGCCGGCCAACTCTGGTCCACCGTCGCCGACCTGGCCCGCTGGGCGGCGTTCCTGACGGCGGGCGACGACAAGGTGCTGTCCGCCGACACCCTCGCCGAGATGCGCACCCCGGCCGTCGCCCCGGACGACGCGGAGTGGACCAGCGGCTACGGCCTCGGCCTGCAACTGCGCCGCCACGAGGGCCGGTTGCTGTACGGGCACACCGGCTCGATGCCCGGCTTCACGGCGGGCCTGTGGATCAGCGAGGCCGACGGCCTGGCCGCGTACGCCCTCTCCAACGCCACCAGCGGCGCCAGCGCCGCCTCGCTGGCGGTCCAGTTGATCGCGCTCACCGCCGAACTGGAGCCCCGGCTGCCCGAACCGTGGCGCCCGCTGTCCGAGGTGGACGCGGAGCTGCTGGACCTCACCGGCCCCTGGTACTGGGGCGCCGCGCCGGCCGCCCTGCGGCTGCGGCCCGGGCGGGTGCTGGAGCTCGCCCCGCTCACCGGCGCCGGCCGGGGCTCGCGCTTCCGGCCCGAGCCGGACGGCACCTGGACCGGACTGGAGAACTACTACGCGGGCGAGACCCTGCGGGTGGTCCGCCACCCCGACGGCACGGTCAGCCACCTCGACATCGGCTCCTTCGTCTACACCCGCGAGCCGTACGGCCCGGGCGGCACCGTCCCGGGCGGAGTCGATCCGGAGGGCTGGCGGGCCGTCTGAGCCGCGCGTCGCGATCGCGGCACCGGAGGCGTGACGACGGGGGTGTGCGGTGCGGCCGTACGCCCCCGTGGCGCGTGTTGTCCACCTCCGGCAGACGAGCGCCCGGTGCCGGGCCGGTGACCGCCGGGCCACGGGTGGTCCCATTCAACAGGTGCACATCTGCGCTCCCCCGGGCCGCAACATGAATGCCAACCGGCTCGGAGAGAAACACGGGGACCGGTTCGCGTCCATGCCCAACCACCTGCGGACCGGGACGGTGCCCTGGTGATCCACGGCACCGCCGATCGTGCTGCCCTGGAGGGTCCGCCATGACCACCGTCCCCACGTACACTCCGTCCGCAGTCACCACCGCCCACGACGCCCCGGCGGTCCCCGCGCCCCGCCCCCGGCCCGCCGCCCCGGCCGCGTACACCGTCTCGCTCGCCCGCGACGAGGACGACGTGCGCGCTGCCCAGCGGCTGCGCCACCAGGTCTTCGGCACCGAGCTGGGCGCCGTGCTGCACAGCCCGGTCGCGGGCCTGGACGTCGACCCGTTCGACGAGTACTGCGACCACCTGCTGGTCCGCGAGGGCGAGCAGGGCGCTGTCGTCGGCACCTACCGGCTGCTGCGCCCCGAGGCCGCCCGCCGGGCCGGACGGCTGTACTCGGACGGCGAGTTCGACCTCTCCGCGCTCGCGCCGGTCCGCCCCGGCCTGGTCGAGCTCGGGCGCTCCTGCATCCACCCGGACCACCGGGGCAACGGCGCCGTCATCAACCTGATGTGGGGCGGCATCGCGCGCTACCTGGCCGACACCGGCAACACCTGGGTCGGCGGCTGCTGCTCGATCGAGCTGGCGGACGGCGGCGCCACCGCGGCCCGGGTCTGGGACACCGTCAGCGCCAAGCACCTGGCACCCGAGGAGTACCGGGTCACCCCGCACCGGCGCTGGGACGCCACCGGAGTGGCGCGCGCCGAGCGGGGTGCGCTGCCGGCCCTGCTCCGCGGCTACCTGCGGCTCGGCGCCTGGGTCTGCGGCGAGCCCGCGCACGACCCGGACTTCGACTGCGCCGACCTGTACGTGCTGCTGTCGTTGGAGCGTACCGACCCGCGCTACCTGCGGCACTTCCTGTCCGGCGTACCCGCCGCAGGCGCCTCGTCATGAGCGTCTGGCTGCCCACGGCGACATGCCGGCCCGAGACCTGCCTGGCCGACGCCTCGCCGGAGGTGTCGCACCCCCGGCGGGCACTGCGGCTGGCGGCCTGTCTGGCGGCGGTGCTGGCCGGGGTCGCGCTCAGCCTGCCGGTCCGGCTGTTCCCCTGCCGTGCCCGGACCCGGCTGATCCGGTTGTGGGCACGAGCGGTGCTGCGCACCCTCGGGGTGACCGTCCACCTCGCCGGGCCTCCCGGCGGAGGTGCGGACGGCGGCGTGCTCGTGGTGGCCAACCACGTGTCCTGGCTGGACGTACCGCTGCTCGCCGCCGGGCGGCCGGGCCGGTCGCTGGCCAAGACCGAGGTCCGGCAGTGGCCGGTGCTCGGCCCGCTGGTCGCCTGGGGCGGCACCGTCTTCCTAGACCGCGACCGGCTGCGGACGCTGCCGGACACCGTGGCGGCGGTGACCGGGGTGCTGCGCTCCGGGCACCCGGTGATCGTCTTCCCGGAGGGGTCGACCTGGTGCGGACGGGAGAGCGGCCGGTTCCGGCCCGCGCTGTTCCAGGCCGCGGTGGAGGCAGGTGCCGACGTCCAGCCAGTGACGATCCGCTACCGGCTGGCGGACGGACGACCGACCAGCGTGCCCGCCTTCATCGGGGACGACGGGCTGCTCACCTCGCTCGCCCGGGTGGTCGCGGCCCGCGGGCTGGTCGCCGACGTGACCTTCCTGCCGCCGATACCGCCGCCCGGCCCGCAGCCCAGCCGGGCGGGTGCCCGGCGCGAGCTGGCCCGCACGGCGCAGGCGGCGGTGGAGGGGATCCGCTGATCTCCTGACGCTCCGCCACCGGGGCCGGCCGCTCAGGCGACGCCCGCCCCGGCCAGGTCCTCCGACTGCGACTCACCGGGGACTGCCGGGGCGAGCGGGCGTGCCCGTCCGAGCAGGACGGCGACCAGGACGGCGGTGACGGCGAGCGCGGCCGACCCGCAGCGCAGCGCGAGGTGGATGCCGTCGACGAAGGCACCGTCCACTGCCTGCCGCACCGGTTCGAGCAGCGCTCCGGCCGCGCCGCCGGCACCATGGGCCGCACCGGTGGGCGCGTCCGCGGTCGGGCCGACGGCCTCCGGCGGGACGCCGAGCCGGTGCAGGGCCGAGGTCAGCTCCTCGGTCATCCGGTTGGTCAGGACGGCGCCGAGCACCGCGATCCCGAGCACACCGCCGAGTTCGCGCAGGGTGTTGACGGTCGCCGACGCCATCCCGGTCTGCGCCGGGGCCACCCTCTGGAACACCACGACCGAGACCGGGGTGAAGGTCAGCCCCATGCCGAAGCCCATCGTGAACAGCGTCCACAGGTACTCCGGGTAGCGGGCATGGTCGCCGTAGAGCGACAGCCCGCCGAGACCGAGCGCGCACAGGGCGAGGCCGAACACCATCGGCAGCCGGGGGCCGTACCGGGCGGCGAGCCGGCCGGACAGCGGTCCCGCGATCACCAGCATCGCGGTCATCGGCAGCCCGCCGTACCCCGCGCCGGACGGGGACCAGCCGAGCACGCCCTGCATCATCAACGGCAGGAAGAACAGTGCCCCGAACATCCCGAAGCTCACCATGAACCCGCTGAGCAGCGCACCGCTCAACACACCGTCCCGGAACAGCCGCAGCTCCAGCATCGGCTCGGCCAGACGCAGTTCGAGCACCAGGAAGGCGGCCAGCAGGACGACGGCGAGAGCGCCACAGCCGGTCACCCTGGGGTCGGTCCAGCCGCGTACGGGGCCCTCGATCAAGGCGTAGACCAGCAGGCCGAGGCCCGCCGCCGAGAGCACGAACCCGCCGAAGTCGACCCGCCGGGCGCGCGGTGGGATCACCGGAAGGACCTTGGCGGCGAGCAGCACCCCGGCCACGCCGATCGGCACGTTGATCCAGAACACGCTGGCCCAGCCGAGGTGTTCGACCATCGGGCCGCCGATCACCGGGCCGATCGAGAGGCCGATCGCGGACACCCCGGACCACACGCCGATGGCCTTGGCGCGCTCGCGCTCGTCGGTGAACACGTGACCCAGCAGGGTCAGACTGCCGGGGGTGAGCAGCGCGGCCCCGACCCCCTGGACCATCCGGGCCGCGACCAGCACGCCGATCGTTCCGGCGAGTGCGGCCACGGCCGAGCCGACCGTGAACAGGGCCAGTCCCAGCACGAACATCCGGGTACGGCCGTGGCGGTCGCCCAGCGCGCCACCGGTCAGGACGAGTGCCGCGTAGACGAGGCTGTAGCCCTCCGCGACCCACTGGAGGCCGCTGATCCCGGCGTCCAGCTCCTGCCCGATGCGGGGCAGGGCGACATTGACGACGACGTTGTCCAACATAGCCATGAACATGGCAATACAGAGCGTCAACAGCGCCAGCCGTTTCCGGCGCATGCTCGACTCCCCCATGGAGATCCCTCCCGATCGCTCGCCCCTAACAGTGTTAGGGCCTGATGTGACACGCACACACTGCCCCTAACACCGTTAGATCGCAAGTCATATCCGTGACCTCGGGGTTCGCCCCCGGAGCGGGTCGTGGCACTGTTGGTCCCCCACACTGTTGATCCGCGGACCGCACCGGTCCGCCCGACCGCTGGAGGCCTCCGCACAGCCATGCCGGAGAACGACGACGCGACCCCCGCCCTCACCCGGGAGGCCCTCACCCAGGCCGCGCTGCGCGTACTGGAACGGGACGGCCTGGACGGACTGTCGATGCGCAAGGTCGCCGCCGAGGTCGGCGTCAAGGCGGCCTCGCTGTACTGGCACGTCCGCAACAAGCAGGAGCTGCTCGACCTGCTCAGCGACGCGCTCCTCGCCTCGGCCGAACCCCCGCCCCGCCAGGACGACTGGCGAACGGAACTGCACGATTACTGCTTCCGCTACCGTCGGCTGCTGCTCGACAACCGCGACGCCGCCAAGGTCGTCGCCGGCCGCCTGGCCCCGGGACCGTGCCTGCTCAACCTGATGGAGGACCAGCTCGACCGGCTCCGCTCCGCCGGGTTCTGCGACGCCGACACGGCCATGGCCAGTTACCTGCTGGGTGCCTTCGTCCAGGGCTTCGTGCTCCAGGAGCAGTCACCGATCTCGGCCGCCGAGGTGCTCGGCACCAGCCGCCGGGAGATCGCCGACGCCGCCGGGGACCTCTTCCGCGGCCTGCCCACGGACGCCTACCCCAATCTCGCGGACCTGGCCGACCACCTCACCGGGCCCGACATGGACGCCCGCTTCGAGTTCGGCGTCCAGCGGATCCTCGACGGCCTCGCAGCCCTGCTGCCGCCGGAGCGGCGCTGAGCCCAACTCCCGACCGCCCCACCTCCGGACCGCCCGACCGCCCGACCTCCGGACCTGCGGCAACGTTCCGGCCACCCGGTACGATCAGCGCCGACTCAAGAGCGGGTGAACCGGGAGGGCGGGGCATGGCCGAGGACCGGGCGCCGGAGGTCTGGCTGATCCTGTGCGTCGGGTACGCGTCCTTCGACGCCGCCTTCGGGCTGAAACTCGGGATCCGAACCTCGGGATCCGACACCGGGATAGGCTCCTCGGACCCGCCCGTACGACCACGGAGGAGTCACCGATGCCCGAGCCGTACCCCCTCTACGAGTCCTACGCGCAAGGCCTGTTGGACGTCGGCGACGGTCAGCGGATCCACTGGAACGCCTCTGGCAACCCTGCGGGCAAGCCGGCCGTGGTGGTGCACGGCGGGCCCGGCTCCGGCCACAACCCGGGCTCCCGGCGGTACTTCGACCCGCAGCGCTACCACCTCGTCCAGTTCGACCAACGCGGCTGCGGGCTCAGCCGCCCGCCCGCCGCCGACCCGTCGACCAGCCTGGAGCACAACACCACCGCTCACCTGATCGCCGACATGGAGCGACTGCGCGAGCACCTCGGCATCGACAAGTGGCTGCTGTACGGCGGCTCGTGGGGTTCCACCCTGATCCTCGCGTACGCGCAGGCCCACCCGGAACAGGTCTCCGCGATCGTGATCTGCGGGGTCACCATGACCCGCCCCGAGGAGACCGACTGGCTCTACCGGGGCGTGGGCCGCTTCCTGCCCGGGCCCTGGGAGGAGTTCCGGGACTTCCTGCCGCCCGCCGACCGGGCCGGGGACACCTTCGAGCTGCTCTGCGCCTACAGCCGGCTGCTCAACAGCACCGACGAGTCGGTCCGGCGGGCCGCCGCCAACGCCTGGGCCACCTGGGAGGACGCGGTCATCTCGCACGAGACGCTGGGCAAGCCGAACGCGTACACCGACCGCCCGTCCGACGCGCTGATGACCTTCACCCGGATCACCGCGCACTACTTCTCGCACCAGGCCTTCCTGCCGGACGGCCAACTGCTGCGCGACGCCGGACGGCTGGCCGGAATCCCCGGCGAGCTGATCCACGGCCGACTGGACCTCGGCGGGCCGGTCCACACCGCCTGGCAGCTGGCCAAGGTCTGGCCGGACGCCCGGCTGACGGTCATCGACGAGGCCGGGCACACCGGGAGCCCACTGATGAGTGAAGCGGTCCTGGCCGCGATCGAGCGCTTCGCCTGAGCTCCGACGGACCGGCCCGGGCCGCAGCCGGGCATTCCCCCGGGGCCCTCGACGCCTCCGGGCGCCCGAGCGGTTCGTCCAGGTGGACTACCCCTACGATATTGACACATGATCGCCTATGCCCCAGCCGCCCTGTTCTTCCTGTTGTTCGGAATCGGGGTACTACGCGACCGTCGCCAGTTCAGCAACGCCGTCCTGCTCGGCATCGCCGTCTCCCTCCTCTCCCTCGCCATGCTCGCCGAACTCCGCAAGGCGCCCAGCATGGTGGTCACGCTCGTGGCGGCGGTCATCGTCCTCCTCCCGGCCCTCGGCACGGCGGCCCTGGTCTGGTTCCTGCTCGCCAACGGCCTGACCATGATCCGCAAGGAGGGCAGGCGACCGGCGAACCTGCTGTCGCTGCTCGCCGGGCTGGGCATCCTCGGGGTCATCGGGCTGCTGGTCGCGGCCCTCGTCATCCACTCCCGGCAGCTGGCCGCCCTTGCCGGCACCGCGGTCCTGGTGGTCGGCTACGTCTCCTTCCTGTTCACCTGCTTCGTCGGCTACGCCTTCCTCTACGGCCGCCACCGGCCGCGCCAGGACGTGGACTTCGTGGTCGTGCTCGGCTCCGGGCTGATCGGCGGCGAGCGTGTCCCGCCGCTGCTGGCCAGCCGACTGAACCGGGGCCGCGAGGTGTACGAGGAGCAGGCCGCCCGCGGCAACCCGCCGGTGCTGATCACCTCGGGCGGCCAGGGGCCGGACGAGAAGCTGCCGGAGTCCCACGCGATGGCCGACTACCTGGTCGAACGAGGCTTCCCCGAGGAACACATCGAGCGGGAGGACCGCTCGCGCACCACCGAGGAGAACCTGCTCTTCAGCAAGGCCATCATGGAGCAGGCCAAGCCCGGCTACCGCTGCGTCGTGGTCACCAACAACTTCCACGCCTTCCGGGCCGCGCTGCTCGCCCGCGAGACCGGCGTCAACGGCCACGTCTTCGGCTCGCCCACCGCCCGGTACTACTGGCCGAGCGCGACCATCCGCGAGTTCGCCGCGATCTTCCTCTCGCACAAGCTGGTCAACTTCGGGATCTGCGGCTTCATCGCCCTCTGCGGGGTGCTCGCGGCCCTCTGAACCACCACCGGACTCCGGGCGCCGCGCGCCTCGGGTCTCCTCTGCCCCGGGCGGGCCCCGGTCGCTGCTGCGGCCGGGGCCCGCCCGTTCCCCGGTGCGGGTGTGTCGCGGGTGTGTACGGCGCCGGATCAGGACACCCGGTCCGGACGCCGGATCAGGACGCCGGATCAGGACGCCGGATCAGGACGCCGGGCGGGGAGTCAGGATCGCGCAGGTGGTGGTGGCGTGTGCGTACAGCTTGCCGTTCTCCGCACCGACCACCCTGGCCTCGGCCGTCGCCATCGTCCGGCCCAGGTGCAGCACCACACCCTCGCAGCGCAGCGTCCCGGAGTCGGCGAACAGAGGGCGCAGCATGTGGACGTTGAGCTGGGTGGTGGTGTAGCCCACCCCGGCCGGCAGCCTGCTCAGCACGGCGCAGCCGAGCGCCGAGTCGAGCAGGGTGGCCAGGTAGCCGCCGTGCACGGTGTTCATCGGATTGTGGAGGTGGTCTCCGGGTTCGCCCTGGAACACCGCCATCCCCGGCTTCGCCTCGGCCAGGTGGAAGCCCATGGTGCTGCAGATCGAGGGCTCCGGGATCCGCCCGGCGATCCACTCCAGCAGGAACTCCTCTCCGGTCAGGTGGGCGTAGTCGGCGATCGGCGGGCCGGGCGTCCAGGTGTGGGTCCGGGTGCGCTGCTCCGGACCGCTCGTGGGCTGCGGGCCTTCGGAGGCGATCTCATCGGTGGTCATGGGATCAACCTGCCCGGTCCGGCCGTTCGTCTCAAGTGCCTTCCGCCGCAGGGCGGCTACGGCCCCCGGCGGTTGCCAGGACGCGCAGCAGAGCCGCAGGGCCATGGCGGCCCGCGCCATGGCCGGGCGGCGGACCCCGGATGACCGCCACATGGCACCGGGGCGCCGGGCGCGCCACGCTGCACGGGTCCGACCCCCACTCCTCCCTCACCCAGGAGTCCCCATGCCACTGCGCCCCACCGCAGCGGTGCTGCTCACCGCCGCCGCTCTCGCGCTCGGCGCCACCGCACCCGGCACGGCCGTCGCCTCCCCCGCCACCGCCTCCGTCGCCCCCTCCACCGCTGCGGCCACGAGCGGCAGCTTCCAGCAGGTCACCGGGTTCGGCACCAACCCGGGCAACCTCGCGATGTACACCTACACCCCGGCGGGGCTGCCCAGCGGCGCCCCTCTGGTGGTCGCGCTGCACGGCTGCGTCCAGAGTGCCACCGACTACTACCGCAACTCCGGCTGGACCAAGTTCGCCGACCAGTACGGCTTCGCGGTGGTGTTCCCGCAGACCAGCAGCGCCAACAACAGCCTCTCCTGCTTCAGCTGGTTCGACGCGAGCAAGGCCGCCCGAGGCGTCGGCGAGGCCAGGTCGGTGGTCGAGATGGTCACCAAGGCCGAGTCCCTGTACGGCTCGGACGCCCACCGGGTGTTCGTCACCGGGCTGTCGGCCGGCGGTGGGATGGCCGCCGACCTGTTGGCCGACTACCCCGACGTGTTCGCCGGCGGGGCGATCGACTCCGGGCTGCCCGCCCACTGCGCCACCACCCAGGCCGCCGCCTCCGGCTGCCAGAACTCCGACCAGGGGCTCGCCCCGGCGCAGTGGGGCGACAAGGTCCGGGCCGCGTACCCGGGTTACACCGGGCCGTGGCCCAGGGTCGCGATCTGGCAGGGCACCGCGGACACCGTGGTCAGGCCGGTGAACGCGACCGAGCTGCGCGACCAGTGGACGAACGTCCAGGGCGTCGGGCGTCAGCCGACCAGCACCCGGAGCCTCCCCGGCGGCACCACCCAGGAGCTCTACGCCGACGCGAGCGGAAAACCCGCCGTGGCCCTGTTCACGATCAGCGGGATGGGCCACGGCCTGGCC
Organism: Kitasatospora sp. NPDC101235; assembly: GCF_044767505.1. Taxonomy (NCBI): domain Bacteria; kingdom Bacillati; phylum Actinomycetota; class Actinomycetes; order Kitasatosporales; family Streptomycetaceae; genus Kitasatospora; species Kitasatospora sp. NPDC101235. The sequence goes on along the minus strand of NZ_JBIWNZ010000004.1, from coordinate 275,247 downwards.
GTCCACCCGGGCTCCGGGGCCGACCAGTGCGGAGCGACCGGCGCCTACTTCCTCGACACGGTCTGCTCCGGCTACTACACCGCGCAGTTCTGGGGGCTCGACGGCGGCTCCGGCCCCACCAACCCCGGGCTGCCGGCCCCGAGCGGGCTGACCGCAACCGCGTCCGCCGGTTCGGTCGCCCTCGGCTGGCAGGCCGTCAGCGGCGCCGCCTCGTACCAGGTCTTCCGCAACGGGAGCCAGGTCGGCAGCGCCACCGGGACGGCCTTCACCGACACCGGGCTCACGGCCGGCACCACGTACGGCTACGCCGTGGCGGCGGTCGACGGGTCGGGCACGGTCGGCACCCGGTCGGCGGCGGTGACGGCGACCACCCCGGGCGGGGGTACGCCCCAGTGCTTCACCGCCAGCAACTACGACCAGGTCCTGGCCGGCCGTGCCACCCAGAGCGGTGGCCTGACCTACGCGCTCGGCTCGGGCCAGAGCATGGGGCTCTGGAACACGTTCGTCATCCACACCCTGAAGCAGACCGGCCCGGGCTACTACGTGCTCGCCGACGGCCAGTGCTGAGCGGGCGACAGCCGATGCCGACGTGAACAACACGGCACCGGACAGCATCGCCATCGCCCGTACGACGACGGCCCCCACCGCCACCGCGCCCTCCGTGAGGCTCATCCCGCCCCCACTTCCGCCCGGAGCCCGGCGAACAGGTCGGTCTCGATCTCGCCCGGCACGGCCGCCGTGCCGGGCCCCGGCACCAGGCTCCGGGCCAGGTGGTAGTCCTCGGTCGGCCAGACCTCGCGCTCGATGTCCCGCGGGTGGGACATGAAGGCCACGCCCGGCTGGACCTGAGTGGCGTGCGCCAGCATCGCCGCGTCCCGTACGGCGAACTGCTCGGCGCACGCTATCCGGGTGGTGGTGGCCAGGGCGGCCGGGGTGTCGGGCCAGCCGGCGAGCAGCTCGCCCATCTCGGAGGGGACGCCCCGTTCCGTCATGGCCTCGTGCAGGGCCTGGAACCAGGCCCGGGAGAGCGCCAGGTGGTAGTAGAGCTTGGGCACCTGCCAGGGCTCGCCCAGCCCGGGGTGGCGCTCCGGGTCGCCGGCGGCTTCGACGGCGGCCACGGTGACCCGGTGGGTCATCACGTGGTCCGGGTGCGGGTAGCCCCCGGTCTCGTCGTAGGTGATCACCACCTGTGGGCGGAACTCCCGGATCAGCGCGACCAGCGGTGCCGCCGCGAGCTCCACCGGCCGGGCGGCGAAGCAGCCCTCCGGGAGCGGTTCGTCCGGACCGGGCATCCCGGAGTCGACGAAGCCGAGGAACTGCTGGCGCACACCGAGGATCTCCCGGGCGGCCGCCATCTCCTCGCGCCGGACGCGGGCGATGTCGGCCCGGACCTCGGGCCGGTCCATGGCCGGGTTGAGCACCGAGCCGCGCTCGCCACCGGTGCAGGTGGCGACCAGGACGTCCACGCCCTCGGCCGCGTACCGGGCGAGGGTGGCCGCGCCCTTGCTGGCTTCGTCGTCGGGGTGCGCGTGCACGCTGAGCAGACGAAGGCCGTTCGGGTGACGGGTGAACACGGGTGCCTCCATGTGTGGGCGGTCGGGAACCGAGCGGCTGTCAGCCGGATTCGCGGGTGTTCGGACAGAGCAGCGCCGGAGCGACGGCGAGCTCGGACAGGGCCCGCACCCACCGGAAGGCCTCGCCGGCCGAGCCGCTGCCGGCCGGCCCTTCGCCGCGACGGACGTGGTCATGCGCCCTCCCCGAGTCGTTCCCCGGCGGCCGCTCCGGCCACCCGAGGAGAACTTAGGACGGACCCAGCAACTGGGTCAAGCACAATTACTGTGCTCGACCCAGCGAACTGCGCTACGCTCCTGCCATGACCGAGACCGGGACAACTCCGAACCTGCGCGAACTCAACAAGCGCCGCACCCGCGAGGCGATCTCGCACGCCGCGACCAGGCTCTTCATCGAGCAGGGCTTCGACCGCACGACCATCGCCGAGGTCGCGGCCGCCGCGGGCGTCGCCAAGATGACCGTCACCAACCACTTCCCGCGCAAGGAGGACCTCTTCTTCGACCTGCACGAGGAGCTCGCCGGCCGGCTCGCCGGAACCGTCGCCGGGCGCGCGCCGGGCGAGTCCGCGCTCGCCGCGCTGCGCCGCGACTGCCTGGCCGGGCTCGACCGGCACGACGCCCGGCTCGGCTTCGCCGACCCGGCCTTCGCCCGCACCGTCTTCGACAGCCCCGCGCTGGCCGCGCGGCTGCGCGAGCTGCACGAGCAGGGCGAGACGGCACTCGCCGAGGCACTGGCCGGAGCGGTGCACGAGATACCCGTCGGTTTCGAGTGCCGGGTCGCCGCCGCGCTGCTCGCCGCCGTCGACCGCGCGGTGTTCGCCGAGGTGTTCCGCCGCACCCTGGCCGGCGAGGAGCACGCGGCGATCGCCGCCGCGGTCCGCCCCTCGGCGGCCCGGGCCTACGACCGCCTGGAGGGCACCCTCGGGGGCTTCGCCGTGCGGGAGGCGTAGAGCACCCGAACGCCGCGCCGCACCGGAGGCCCGGGAATGTGCCCAGGCCAGCACACCCTTGACGAAAGGTTGACCTGCTCACGGCAGAAGGTTGACGATCACCGCCTCTATCGTCGGCCCATGCCCTCACAGCCCATCAGGCCCACCGCCCTGCCGGTCCTGCCCTACCGCAAGCCCACCCGGGGCCGGGACTACTGGGTCCTGGACAATGTGCTGCCCGACCCGGACGCCGTCCGGGAGCGCTGTCTGGCCCGCGGGGACTGGACCGAGGGCTACCCACACCGTCCCGAGACCTGGCCCGGAATGCGCACCATGCCGGGCCTGGACCCGGAGGAGCTGGCCCGGGTCGAGTCGCTGGTCCGCAAGGCCACCGGCGCCCCCCGGCTCTGGGTGCAGAGCACCCCGGGCGGCGGCACGCTCAACCACAATTGCGTCCAGGTCGTCGGCGCCGGGGAGTCGGAGTCCCGCCCGCACACCGACTCCCGCGCACTCTGCCGCTACGCCGCCGTCCTCTACCTCAGCCCCGGCGCCCCCAAGGACGCCGGCACCAGCTTCTACCGCCAGCAGTTCCCCGGCGGCCGGCTCGGCGGCAACCTGGTCAACGCCCCGCACAACAACCTGGTCGAGGCGCTCGGCACCCGCCACGTGCCGGCCGATCACTTCACCGAGGACGTGCGCGTCCCCAACCGCTACAACCAACTGCTCCTCTACCACGCCAACCTGATCCACAGCGCCACCGGCTACTACGGCACCGACCTGGCCGAGCGGCGGATGACGGCGGTCTTCTTCTGGATGGCCTGACCCCGCACGCACCCTTCGGACGACCGGGCCCTCACCCAGTTCCGGGACGGCTGCCCCGCCCCGGGGCGCCCCGCCCTCACCCGGCCCCGACGTGCGCCAGACTCGCCCTGGTCAGTGCCGCCGCCAACCTGGCCAGGTCCCCCGGCCCGACCAGCGCCGCCAGTGCGTCCGGTTCGCCCGGCAGCCCGAGCGTCCGGGCCTCCGCGAGCACCCGCTCGTCGAAGTACGGCCGCAGCGAGGGCCAGACCGCCTGTGCCTCGCGCCGGAAGATCCCGGCGCCGACCGGCCCGATCCGGGGGAACTCCCGGAGCAGCTCGCCGATCCGCTCCGGCTCTCCCCCCGCCTCCTCCCGCAGCCGCCGCAGGTCACCGTGCCAGCGGTCGAGCAGCAGCTCGGCCCCCTGCCCGAGCGCGGTGGCGGTGCTCTCGTCGTAGCGCACGTAGTGGGCCCGGCCCAGGGCCGCGATGAGCGTCCCGCGCCGGGCGTCGGCCATCGCGCGCGGGGTCCGCAGCCCGGCGGCCGACAGTTCCCGGGCCGCCGCCGTGGCGGTGGCGGCGCTGATCCGCACCGAGCACAGCACGGTCAGGACGAGCAGCCGGTAGAGCGGCGAGGGCTTGTCGCGCAGCGTGATCCCGGCCTCCCCCGCGTAGGTGCGGCCGAACCGGTCCAGCAGTTCGGCAACGGTCGGCCCCACGGCCATCACCTCCCTCCTCTCCACGCTTGCCCGGATTCGGGCGCCCCGCACCCGGGGAGGCTGGCCGCATGAGTGAGCGCAGCATGGGGGTACCCCCGGCCGGAGGCTGGGGGAGAATCATCGACAGGTGCGCGTGGGCGCATGCCCCTGCCGAGCGAAGCGAGGCGGGCGCATGAGCCGTGACACCGTATCCGCGACCGAGACCATCCGCCCCGAGTGGGCCGCGATCGACCAGCTGCCCACGGTCGAGCTGCTCCGTCTGATGAACGCCGAGGACCGCACGGTGCCCGCCGCCGTGGCCGGGGAGCTGGACCGGATCGCCGCCGTGGTCGACGCCGTGGCCGCCCGGATGGCGCGTGGTGGTCGGCTGGTCTACGCCGGCGCGGGGACGGCCGGGCGGCTCGGTGTACTGGACGCCGTCGAGTGCCCGCCGACCTTCGGCACCGATCCGGCGCTGGTCGTCGGGCTGATCGCGGGCGGGCGCCCGGCCGTCACGGCGGCCGCCGAGGGCGCCGAGGACCGCACCGACCTCGCCGGGGCCGACGTGGCCGCGCTCGCCCTCACCTCCGCCGACACCCTGGTGGGTGTCTCCGCCTCCGGCCGTACGCCGTACCCGTTGGCCGCCGTCCGCGCCGCGCGGGCGGCCGGGGCACTGACCGTCGGGCTGGCCTGCAACCGGGGCTCGGCGCTCGCGGCCGCGGCCGAGCTGGGCATCGAGGTGGAGGTCGGACCCGAGGTGCTGGCCGGATCGACCCGGCTCAAGGCGGGCACGGCGCAGAAGCTGGTGCTCAACCTGCTGTCCACGGCCGTGATGGTCCGGCTCGGCCGGACGTACGGAAATCTGATGGTCGACCTCCGCGCCACCAACGACAAGCTGCGCGAGCGCGCCCGACGGATCGTCGCCGAGGCGACCGGCGCCGACGAGGCCGCGGTCGACCGCGCCCTGACCGCGACCGGCGGCCGGGTCAAGGACGCGATCCTGTCCCTGCTCGCGGACGTGGACGCCCCCTCCGCCGCCCGACTGCTCACGGCCTCGGACGGACGGCTGCGCGAAGCCCTCCGCCTCGCCAGGCCGTAGCAGCCCCCGGCCGCAGCAGCCCCCCGCCTCGCCCGGCCGCGACCCGGCCCTCCGGCTCACCCCAGCCGCACGTCCGCCGCCGCAACGACCTCGCCGAGCCGCGGGAAGTCCAGTTCCACCGACGCCCGGTGCTCCTCCGCCGTGAGCGCGGCCATCGCGTCCTCGACGAACACCACCCGGTACCCGTGGTCGCCTGCCGCCCGGGCGCTCGACTCCACGCCGAGGTTGGTGGCGATCCCGGCGAACACCAGGGTCTCCACGCCCCGCGCCCGGAGCAGCCCGTCCAGACCCGTGCCCTGGAACGCGCCGATGGTGCGCTTCACCACGACCTCGTCGGCCACTGCCGCGACCTCCGCGAGCAGCCCGCTCCCCGGCGGCTGCTCGGTGACGTTCGGCCGCTCGACCCGGACCGCGACCACGGGCGCGCCCGCCGCCCGGAACTCCCGGGCCAGCTCCAGCGAGGCCTTCACCACCTCCGAACCGGTGCGCGGCGCGAGCGGGTTGGCGACGATCCGGTCCATCAGGTCGATCAGGACCAGGGCCGTGCTGCGGGGGTCAAGGGTGGTCATGGAGGGTCACGCTAGTCCATCGGACGACTGGCCCGTCGACCCCGGAGCGCCCTCCGCCGCCTCCCGCGCGATCTCCGCCCGGAACCCCTCGATCAGCACCCGCAGCCCGTACTCGAAGTCCGCGTCGTGATCGGTCATCCGCAGCACGTCGACCGCCTCGCGCAGCAGCGGCAGTTCACGCAGCGCCTCGTCCGGGAACGGCGGCCGGTCGCGGACCGCGGCGTCCTGTCGCCAGGCCTGCTCCTCGGTGACCCAGCCCATGATGTACCGATCGACGGTCAACAGCAGCCGCAGCGCCGTGCGCGGGCGCAGCCCGGCCCCGCAGAGGGCGCTCAGCTGGGCCTCGACCGCCGGGAGTTCGTCCTCGGTGGGCAGGGTGCCGGCGTGCACCCGGGCGCCGTCGCGATAGGCCAGCAGGGCGTTGCGCTTGGCGCGGGCGTCGGCGGCGATCCACTCGGGCCAGTGCGCCGGGTCCGGCGCGCGGTCCGGCGGGAGTGCCTCGGCGAGCATCGCCTCCGCCATCAGGTCGAGCAGTTCCCGCTTGTTCTTGAAGTGCCAGTACAACGCCGGTGACTGGACGCCGAGTTCACGGGCCAGCCGGCGGGTGGTCAGCCCGTCGATGCCCTCCTCGTCGAGCAGGCGCAGCGCCGTGCGCACCACTTCGTCGCGTTGCAGCGCCATCCGATCGGCCTCCTGGTCATTCGCTTGTCAGACCACCTTATCGCCGATAAGTTCCCTCACTGGAATTTATCAGCGATAAGGACGGCCGCCGCGACGCCGACCGGCCGCGAAGGGATCACCCCACCTCATGACCACCGGACCGAACACGACCTCCGGAACGGACCGCTTCCGGTCCCGACTGCTGCCGAACACCGCGCCCTGGCGGTCCTCCCGGGACTTCCGGCTGACCTGGACCTCCGGCACGGTCACCCTGCTCGGCTCGATCTTCACCATGACCGCGATCCCGCTCCAGATCGCCGACCTCACCGGCTCACCGCTGGCCGTGGGCGCGGTCGGCGCGGTCGAACTCGCGCCCACCATCCTGTTCGGCCTCTACGGCGGCGTCCTCGCCGACCGCGCCGACCGCCGCACCGTCGCGCTGGTCACCGAGATCGCACTGGCCGCGCTCAGCGCCCTGCTGCTGGCCAACGCGCTGCTCGGCACCCCCGCCGTCTGGCCCCTCTACGTCGCCGCCGGGGTGGCGGCGGCCCTCCAGGGCATCCAGCAGCCCTCGGTCGAGGCGATGGTCCCCCGACTGGTGCCCCAGGACCAGCTGGTGGCGGCGGGCGCCCTGCTCTCGCTGCGCTGGAGCATCGGCGGCGTGGTCGCCCCGGCGGGGGCCGGCCTGCTGATCGCCACCGCCGGCGTCCCGGCGGCCTACCTCGTCGACCTCGGCACCTTCCTGCTATCGATCGCGCTGCTCGCCCAGGTCCGGCCGGTCCCCTCGGCGCGGGACGCCGAGGCACCACAGCTCACCGAGTTCCTCGACGGTGTCCGGTACGCGGCCCGGCGACCCGACCTGACGGGCACCTACCTGGCCGACCTCGCGGCCACCGTCTTCGCCCTGCCAACCGCACTCTTCCCCTTCCTCGCCGCGGACCTGGACGCCGGCTGGGCGCTCGGCCTGCTCTACTCGGCCAGTGCGGTCGGCAGCCTGATCGCCGCCGCGACCGGCGGATGGGCGGAGCGGGTGCACCGGCACGGCCGGCTGGTCCTGCTCTCCGCCGCCCTGGTCGGCACGGCGACGGCCGCGGCCGCCTTCGCCCCGGGCCTGTGGGCCGTCCTGCTCTGCCTGACCGTCGCGGGCGGCGCGCACTGGATCGGCGACACCTTCCGCAGCGCCATCTGGAACCAGTCCATTCCGGACGAACTCCGGGGCCGCGCAGCCGGGTTGGAGATGCTGATCGGCTCCGCCGGCCCGGCCCTGGGCGACCTGCGGGCCGGCGGGCTCGCCGCCCGGCAGGGCATCCGGGCGGCCCTGCGCACCGGCGGCCTGCTCTGCCTCGGCAGCTCGGCCGCGCTGTCCGCCGCGATCCCCGCGCTCTGGCGCTACGACCAGCGCGCGCACCGCGCCGAGCCGGCCGGGGTGGAGCCCACCCCGTGCCGCACCACCCGCACCGACCCCACCGCATGACGCACCAACCGCACCGGCCCCGCACCGTGACGCACGCACAGGGCCGGCCCCAGCGCACGAACCGCCACTCAGTCCAGGACGAGCGCCGCCGCGTGCCGCTCGATCAGCTCCCCCAGCCGCCGGACGTCCTCGGCCCCACGCTTGGGCACCATGGTCAGCACCCGCGTCTCCTCGTTGCCGCCCAGCAGCAGGAACAGCCCGGGCGTCTCCAGGTGGTACCGCTGGTCCCGCCAGCCGAGCTCGGTGACCGAGACCGCAGTGCTCACGACCACCCCGTAGTCGTCCAGCAGGACCCGGAACTCGCCCTTGTCCGCCACCATCCGCATCGCCCGCCGCACCCGCAACCGGGGCTGCGCGAGCACCACCAGCAACGCGAACACCACCAGCACCGTGGCCGGCAGCAGCGCAACCCGCCGACAGCGGCGAGCAACCCGGTACCCGCCGTCGCACCGGCGGCCACCGCGTACCGAGCCGGCCGCCGGGGAGTTCGGCGTCCACCGCCGACGCGGCACGGCCGATCCCGGAGGCGGGACCCGGATGCCCCGAATCCGCCACCCGCCGCCCGCCGCGCGCGGCCTGCGCCCTCGCGGCCCGCGCGGACGCTCCCGGACTCACACCGTGAGCGCCCGCGCCGAGGCCCGGATCGGCGCCGGCAGCTCCGTCCACCCCCGCAGGTACCGGTCCACCACCGCCGCCACCGCCCGCCCCTCCGCGATCGCCCAGACGATCAGCGACTGCCCGCGCCCGGCGTCCCCCGCGACGAACACGCCCTCCGTCGCCGTGGCGAAGCCGTCGTCCCTGGCCAGGGTTCCCTCCGGCCCGGTGGCGAGGCCGAGTTGGGCGAACAGCCGCCGGTCCGGCTCGGGCCCGGTGAAGCCCAGTGCGAGCAGCGCCAGCTGCGCCGGCAGGCTCCGCTCGGTGCCCGCCCGCGGGCTGCGGTCGACCGGCTCGGCCTCCGCGAAGCGGACGGCGGCCAGCCGGCCGTCCGGCCCGGGCTCGAAGCCCACGGTGGCCGCCTCGAACACCCGGGGCCCGGCCTCCGCGGCACAGGACTCCTCGTGCGAGGTGGTCTCCCGGTACACCTTGGGGTGCACGGGCCAGGGCTGCCCGGAGGCCCGGCGCTGCGGCGGACGCGGGTTGATGTCCAGCTGGGTGACCGAGGCGGCGCGCTGGCGCAGCGCCGTCCCCAGGCAGTCCGCCGCCGTGTCCCCACCGCCGACGATCACCACGTGCCGCCCTTCGGCGGACAGCGGCGAGGCCGGGCAGTCGCCCTCGTCCACCCGGTTCGCCCAGGTCAGGTACTCCATCGCCTGGTGGACCCCGGACAGGTCCTGCCCCGGTACCGGCAGGTCCCGGCAGGCGGTCGCGCCCACCGCGACCACCACCGCGTCGTACCCGGCCCGCAGTTCCTCGCCCGGGACGTCCCGGCCGACCCACACCCCGGTGCGGAAGGCGGCGCCCTCGGCCCGCAGCTGGTCCAGCCGGCGCTCCAGCCGGTGCTTCTCCAGCCGGAACGGCGGGATGCCGTACCGCAGCAGCCCGCCCGCGCGGTCGGCCCGCTCGTACACCGTGGTGGCGTGCCCGGCCCTGGTCAGCTGCTGGGCGGCGGCGAGCCCGGCCGGGCCCGAGCCGATCACCGCGACCCGCCGCCCGTCGGCCCGCTCGGGCGGCCGGGGCCCGTCCCAGCCTGCCTCCCAGGCGCGGTCGGCGATCGCCAGCTCCACGTTCTTGATAGTCACCGCCGCGCCGTCGATCGCCAGCACACAGGCGCTCTCGCAGGGCGCCGGGCAGAGCCGCCCGGTGAACTCCGGGAAGTTGTTGGTCGCCAGCAGCCGCGCCGCAGCCGCCTGCCAGTCCGCTCCCGCGTCCGGTTCCCCGGCCGTCCCCGACTCCGCCACCAGCCGGTTCCACTCCGGCACCAGGTTCCCCAGCGGACAGGCGCTGTGGCAGAACGGCAGCCCGCAGTCCATGCACCGCCCGGCCTGCCCGCCCACCATCGGCAGCAGGGACCCCGGCCGGTACACCTCCTGCCGGTCCCCCAGCCGCTCCCGCGCGTCCCGCCGCGTCCGCTCCGCGCGCGGGGTGGTGAAGAAGGCCATCCGGTCTGCCATCGCGGCCTCCGGTAGGGCGTGCCGACACGGACCAGGCGGCTCACCCGGCGGCGCGCCACCGTCTGGCCACCGTACGCCCGCGAAGCACCGTGCGAAAGAGGCAGCGGTCCCGGACCGGCCCGGGATACCGCGGCCCCGCCCGGAAGCGTCGTGAGCACGCCAGGGAGAATCTCCGCCATGACCCACACCGTGCTGATCGCCGAGGACGACCGGGCCATCCGCGACTCGCTCGCCCGCGCCCTGATGCTGGAGGGCTACCGGGTGCGGATCGCCGCCGACGGCACCCAGACCCTGGCCGTCCTCGCCGAGCAGCGCCCGGACGTCCTGGTGCTCGACGTGATGATGCCCGAGCCGGACGGCCTGGAGGTCTGCCGTCGGCTGCGCGCGGCAGGTGACCGCACCCCGGTGCTGATGCTCACCGCCCGGGTCGAGGTGCCGGACCGGATCGCCGGCCTCGACGCCGGCGCCGACGACTACCTGGTCAAACCCTTCGACGTGGACGAGCTGTTCGCCCGCATGCGCGCCCTGCTGCGCCGTCGGCCGCCCGAGCCCGCCGCCGAGGTGCTGACCGTCGCCGACCTGCGGATGGAGCCGTCGGCCCGACGGGCCTGGCGCGCCGCCCAGGAGCTCGAACTCTCCCGCACCGAGTTCGACCTGCTGGAGCTGCTGGCCCGGCACGCCGGCGCCGTCCTCGACCAGGCCACCCTGTACGAGCGGATCTGGGGCTACGACTTCGGCCCCGGCTCGAAGAACCTCGCGGTGTTCATCGGCTACCTGCGCCGCAAGCTCGACCGCCCCGGCCTGGTGCCGCTGATCCACACCGTCCGCGGCGTCGGCTACACGCTGCGCGAGCCGTGACCGGCCCGGTGCCCCGCCGACCGCTGCGGACACGCCTGCCGCGCCCGGGCCTGCGCACCACCCTCGCACTGGCCTTCGCCGCGATCGCCGCGCTGGTCGCGGTGCTGATCGGCGCGCTCGGCTACCACGCCGCCGCCCGGCTGATCCGGGACGACGAGACCGCCGACTTCACCGCCGCCGTCGACTCCGTGGACCGGCAGGTCGAGCGGCAGGTCCTCCTTCCGGGCGACTTCGCCGGTGCGAGCGGGCTGAGCGACGACCTGGTGCGCCCGATCCGGGTCACCACGCAGTCCCTCGACCCCGACGGCCGGGTGCTGCCCGGCACCGCCCGGCTCGACCTGCCGCCGACGCCGGCCGACCACGATCTCGCCCACGCCGAGCAGCCCGGCCGCACCTCCACCGGGCTGCGCCACTGGCACGGCGACGCCTACCGGGTCGGTGTGGTCTCGCTCGGCGGCCGGCGCGGCGCGGTCCAGATCATCCAGCAGGTCGAGCCCACCGAGAAGCTGCTGACCGCCCTGCGGACCCGCACGGTGGCCCTGGTGGCGGTCGTCGCGGTGCTCGCCGGCGGGGCCGGCCGGCTGCTCGCCCGACGGATCACCGGACGGCTGGTCCGGCTCACCGACGCGGCCGAACTGGTCGCCGCCAGCGGGCGGTTGGACGTCCCGGTACCCGCCGCCGGAACGGACGAGGTAGGCCGGCTCGGCCGGGCCTTCGACCGGATGCTCGTCCGGCTCGCCACCGCCAAGGAGAACCAGCGCCGGCTGGTCCAGGACGCCGGGCACGAGCTGCGCACCCCGCTGACCAGCCTGCGCACCAACCTCTCGGTGCTCCCCAGTCTGGACCGGCTGCCACCCGCCGAGCGCGCCGCGCTGATGGCCGACCTGGCCGAGGAGGCACGGGAGTTGACCCAGCTGGTGGAGGAGCTGGTGGCGCTCGCGGCGGACCGCAGGGCGGACGAGCGGCCGACCGGGGTGGTCCTCGCCGACGTGGTCCGGCAGGCCGCCGCCCAGGCCCGGCGGCGCAGCGACCGGGAGATCGTGGTGGACGCGGACGGGACCGTCGTCACCGCCCGGCCGGACGCGCTGGCCCGCGCGGTCGGCAACCTGCTGGACAACGCCGCCAAGTTCGACCCGGCCGGGACGAGCCCGATCGAGGTGGTGGTGCGCGGCCGACGGGTGGAGGTGCGCGACCGCGGCCCGGGCATCGACCCGGCCGACCTCGACCGGGTCTTCGACCGCTTCTACCGGGCCACCGCCGCCCGCAGCCTGCCCGGTTCCGGACTGGGCCTGGCCATCGTGCACGAGGTGGCCCGCTCGCACGGTGGGACGGCCTTCGCCGCCAACCGGGAGGGCGGCGGCGCGGTGATCGGTTTCACCCTCGGTTCCTGAACGCGCCCGGACACGAAGGGGGCACGCCGGGGCCCGCCCTGTCCGGCACCGCGTCAGACGGCGGCCAGCAGCCCCCGCCCGAGCCAGTCGGCGTCGTCCCGCACGCCGGGCAGGGCGAAGAAGTACCCGCCGCCGGTCGGCGAGATGTAGTCCACCAGCGGCTCGCCGACGAGCCGGGTCTGGGTGGCCTCGAACTGCCGGACCACGTCCTGCTGGTAGCAGCAGAACACCAGGCCCATGTCCAGGTTGCCCGTCGGGTCGATCCCCCGGTCGTAGTTGAAGCCCCGGCGCAGGATGCGCGAGTCATCGGTGTCGGCGGTACGCGGGTTGGCCAGCCGGATGTGCGCGTCGAGCGGGATCGCGGTGCCGTTCGGGTCCTTGGCGTAGTCCGGCGCATCGGTCTCCCCGACGCCGTCCAGCGGCGCGCCGGTGTCGCGGCGGCGGCCGAACATCTTCTCCTGCTCGGTGAGGGTGACGCGGTCCCAGAACTCGATCAGCATCCGGATGATCCGGATCACCTGGTAGCTGCCGCCGGTCGCCCAGGCGGGCTCGCCCGTCCCGTCGGCGACCCAGACCAGCCGGTCCATCTCGCGCGCGGATCCGGTGTCCGGGTTGACGATGCCGTCCTTGAAGCCGAGCAGGTTCCGCTGCGCGCCGTCCGGGCGGGACTGGTTCTGGAAGCCGTCGATCCGCCAGAGGATCTGCATGGCGCCCCGGGTGTGCCGGGTGATGTCGCGCAGCGCGTGCAGCACGGTGTCCTGGCGGTCGGCGCAGATCTGCAGCGAGAGGTCGCCGTGCAGTTCGGCGGCCTGGAGGTTGTCGTTCGGGAAGGTCCTCATCGGCGCGAGCCTGACCGGTTTGGCCTTGGCCAGCCCGTAGCGGTCGTCGAAGAGCGAGGCTCCGACGCCGACCGTGACGGTCAGGTGGTCGGTGGGGACGGTCGGGCCGAGGATGCCGCTGTCCGAGGGCGGCGCTCCGACGCCGAGGTCGGGCGGGGTGCCGCCGGCGGTGAGGAAGCGGATCCGCTCGGTCAGGGTCCGGAACAGCTGTTCCAGCTCCTTGCGGTCCTGGGCGATCACCTGGCAGGAGACGAAGGCCGCGAAGCCGGGGGCCGGGGTGGTGATGCCGGCCTGGTGGGCGCCGTGGAACGGGACCGCCCCGCTCCTCTCCTGCTCGCCGTCCCCGGCGGCGGCCGGGCCGGCGCCGAGGGTGAGGGCGCCGCCGGCCAGGACGGCCGCTCCGGCACCGGCGCCGAGCGCGGCGCGGACGAAGCTGCGCCGGGCCGGTCCGCCCGGGCAGCCGCCCTGCGCGGCGACCCCGGCAGCAGCGGGGGCCTCCACGGCTGCGGTCTGCGCGACGTGCGGGAACGGGCAGGACCCGGTGGCTGCGGTGTGGTCGGTCATCAGGCGGCCTTCCGGATCTCGAGCAGGGCGGGGACGGGGGCGAGGTCTTCGAGCAGTTCGCCGGTGGCGCCGTTGAGCTGCCGCCGGGCGTCGGCGGGCAGCCGGTCGACCGGGGTCCAGCCCTCGGGCCGGTGGGCGGCGGCGACCAGGTCGCCGACCCGCTTCATCCCGGCGTTCACCCTGACGAGCACCTGCGGGTCCCGCCCGTCGAGCAGCGGCTGGAGCAGGGTCAGCAGCTCCTGGGTGCCGGTCAGGTTCGCCTGGGCGGTGGCCAGGTTGGTGCCGCTGCCCATGTCGGTGTCGCCGGTCAGCTCGAACCGGAGGGTGTTCTCCAGGATCTCGTGGGCGCGCAGCGGCAGGTCACCGGGGGCGAAGTCCTGCCCGGGGAAGTCGTGCGCCAGCTTGGCGACGTCCTGCGCCAGTTCGTCGGCGACGGGCGTCAGCTCCTCGGCGGACTGGCCGTGCCAGAGGCCGTACTCCAGCCGCAGGAAGCCGGTGAAACCGGGGTCCCGCTCCTTGTCGGCGAGGCCGTCCGGGCGGCCGTCGATCTTGCCGTCGAGGTCGGCGAAGGTGCCGTACGCGGCGCCGAGCGAGGCGTACTGGAGGTGGGCGGTGAGCCAGTCGGCCTTCGCCGCGCCGAGGTTGCCGTCGTGCACGTCGGCCTGGAGCTTCCGGCTCTGCGTCACGAGCGTCGCGAGGCCCTGGTCGACGTACTCCTTGTAGCTGTCGAGCGGGGCCTTGAGGTCGTCCTCGCCGACCGGCTTGACGGCCTTGACCTCGGTGCCGCCGCCGCTGACGTGCACGGCGGCCGAGGTGACGGGCTTCCCGCCGGTGGGCACGCAGCGCCAGGCGTAGTTTCCGGAGCCGATGGTGGCGGTCAGGGCGCGGGTGGTGCCGGGCGCCAGGCCCTCGATCTCGCCGTACACCGCGCCGCTGCCCGGGTCGACCAGGTAGACCTCGGCGACCTTGTCACCGGTGTTGCGCATCTGGAACACCTGCTGGCCGGGCCGCGGGTCGGCGAAGCCCTTGCCGCACTCCTGCTCGGAGACGGCGACGGTGGCGGAACCGTTCTGCTTGCCGTCGCTGACCGCGATCACGGCACCGGCCACCACCACCGGGACGGCGACAGCCGCGGTCGGCAGCACCCAGCGCGGCCGGCCCGCCCGTACCGGTTCGGCCCCGGCCTCGACGGCCTTCTCCGCGACGGCCTTCGCCGCGGCGGGGGAAGCAGCCGGGGTGCTCGCGCCGCCGCGGACCCCCTCGACGAACAGCGTCATCACGACACCCAGGTACGCGACGTAGCCGACGGCCTGGAGCACCGTCATGGTGACGGTCAGGTTGAGGGTGCCCTGGACCAGGGTCGCGTACCAGGACGAGGCGTCCAGGTGCCCGCTCAGGTCGAAGGCGTACGAGCTGCCGCCGCCGACCAGCCCGGACTCCTGGAGGTCGCGCAGGCCGTAGCCGAGCACGCCCGCCGCGACGACGATCAGGCCGATGCCGGTGATGGCGAAGAACCGGGTGAGGTTCATCCTCAGGGCCCGCCGGTACAGGCCCCAGCAGAGCCCGGTCGAGAGCAGCAGGCCGACGGCCGCGCCGATCAGCGGTCCGGTGGACTCCCCGGCGGTGCGCACGTTGGTCCACAGGAAGAGCGAGGTCTCCAGGCCCTCGCGGGCGACGGCGAGGAAGCTGGTGAGCACCAGCGCGCCAGCGCCCATCGCCAACGAGGCCCGGACCTTCTCCTTGATCTCGGCGGAGAGGGTGCGCGCCGAGCGCCGCATCCAGAACACCATCGCGGTGACGAAGCCGACCGCGATCAGGCTGAGCACGCCGCCGAACGCCTCCTGGGCGTGGCCGGAGAGGCTGGCGGCGGTGAAGGTGAGCACCGCGCCGAAGCTCAGGCTGAGCGCGACGGCCGCCGCGACGCCCGTCCACACCTGGGGCAGCCGGGCCTTCTGGTCCGCCCGGACCAGCGTGGCGACCAGGATCGACACGACCAGTCCGGCTTCCAGGCCTTCGCGCAGCCCGATCAGGAAGCTGGGAAACGCCTCATCCCACATGCGGCGGGCTCCTCCCCCGGGCCCGGCCCGGGTCGTTCACCTGTCCTCGACCCCGCTGCGGTGGCGGCGGAGCGGCGCAGCCGCGACGCCCCGGACACTGCGTCCGGGGCGTCGCGGCTTAGCTTAGGCAAACCTTAGAGCCGACGAGGTCAACTGCACCCCCGCTTCAGGTAAGGGTTCGGTATGAGACCCCCCGCGTCGAGCGAACCGGCAGGCCGGAGGGCCGTCAGGAGGACCGCGTCACCCCCACCACTGCTCCGGCACCGGTTCCGGGTCGGACGATTCCGGGACCGTCACCGGTTCGGCGCAACGCACCAGCAGATCACCCTCCTCCGTCCCGGCGACCAGGTAGCCGCACTCGCGCAGTACGACCGCGGCCGCGCCGCTCAACGCCGCGAGCGCCTCCCGAGAGGGCGGCGCACCCGGCTCCGCGCCCGGCCTCCAGCCGACCAGCACACCCTCGGGGTGACGGTCGATCCACAGCGGTGAGGGACCCTGCCCGGTGTCGAACCCGGCGCGGGCCAGGGCCTCGGTGACGTCCTCGAAGAGTTCACGGTGATCCACCATTGGCGCAGCGTAGGCCCAGGACCGCGCAACCCCCGGACGCGGCGCGCGCCGAAACGGTTCAGCGGCACCCGAGCGCAGCATCGGCACTCGTTGGGCCGAGCGGCGGCCAGCCGATCGGGCGTCAGGGACCCCCGTCCGGCCCGACACGAGCGGCCGGACGGGCCGATGGACGTGCACAGTCGGCCCCCTGCCGACAGCATGACAGAGTAAGCGCTCCATCACCCTGAGCAACGGGTCCGGCGGAACACCTGGTCCGCGCGCCGGTGCGGCCGGCGGAACCCGTATCGAGAGGTCCCATGATCACAACACTTCGCCGGCCGGCGTTCTCGCCGGCGGGCCTCCAGCACGGCACGCCGAGGACGCCGGGGAGCCCGTCGTGAGAACCGACCAGCAGTCGCAGCCGGGACCGGCGACCAGCACGCGCGCCAAGCCCGCCAACAAGGCCGAGACCCTGGCCGACTGGACCGACGGCCGGCTCGGCATCTACTCCCTGGCCAAGTCCAATCTCCGCAAGATCTTTCCCGACCACTGGTCCTTCATGCTGGGCGAGATCGCGCTCTACACCTTCGTCATCATCATCCTCACCGGTGTCTGGCTCACCATGTTCTTCACACCGAGCATGGGCGAGGTCGTCTACGACGGGACGTACGTCCCGCTCAGGGGCATCCCGATGTCCGAGGCCTACAACTCGACGCTCAGGATCAGCTTCGACGTGCGCGGCGGCCTGCTGATGCGCCAGATCCACCACTGGGCGGCGATCGTCTTCGTCGCCTCGATGCTGACCCACATGATGCGCGTCTTCTTCACCGGCGCGTTCCGCAAGCCGCGCGAGATCAACTGGGTCTTCGGCGCGCTGCTGCTGATCCTCGGCATGTTCGACGGCTTCATGGGCTACTCGCTGCCGGACGACCTGCTCTCCGGCACCGGCATCCGCTTCATGGAGGGGGCCATCCTGGCCATCCCGATCGTCGGCAGCTACCTGCAGTTCTTCATGTTCGGCGGCGAGTTCCCGGGCACCGACATCATTCCCCGGCTGTTCACCGTCCACGTCCTGCTGATCCCGGGAGTCATGCTGGGCCTGCTCGTGGCGCACCTGATCCTGGTCTTCTACCACAAGCACACCCAGTTCGCCGGGCCCGGCCGGACCAACCAGAACGTGGTCGGCATGCCGCTGATGCCGGTCTACATGGCCAAGGCGGGCGGCTTCTTCTTCCTGGTCTTCGGCGTGGTCGCGGTGATGTCGGCGATCGCCACGGTCAACCCGATCTGGGCCTACGGCCCGTACCGCCCGGACCAGGTGTCCACCGACGCCCAGCCGGACTGGTACATGGGGTTCTCCGAGGGCCTGATCCGCGTGATGCCCGGCTGGGAGATCAGCGTCTGGGGCGGCCACACCCTCAACCTCGGGGTGTTCATCCCGCTGATGGTCTTCCCGCTCGTGCTGCTGTTCATCTGGGGTTACCCGTTCCTGGAGGCCTGGATCACCGGGGACCGGGGCGAGCACCACATCGCCGACCGGCCGCGCAACGCCCCGGTCCGCACCGCCTTCGGCGTGGCGTGGATGAGCCTCTACCTGCTCCTGCTGGCCGGCGGCGGCAACGACCTGCTGGCCACCCACTTCCACCTCTCGATCAACGCGATCACCTATGCGGTACGGATCGGCTTCTTCACCGTGCCGGTGGTCGTCTTCGTGATCACCAAGCGGTGGTGCCTGGGCCTCCAGCGGCGGGACAGGGAGAAGGTGCTGCACGGCCGGGAGACCGGCGTCATCAACCGGCTCCAGCACGGCGAGTTCGTCGAGGTGCACGCCCCCCTGCCGCCGGGCCGGCTCTACACCCTCACCGCGCACGACCAGCCGCAGCCCTCCGAGCTGCCGCCGGAGGTGGACGAGAACGGGGTGGCCCGCAAGGCCGGGCTGTGGACCCGCGCGCGGGTGAAGCTCTCCCGCGGCTTCTACGGCAAGTACGGCCAGATCACCAAGCCCACCGTCGAGGAGCGCGAGGAGGTCACCAGCGGCCACGGCCACCACTGATCCAGCCCCGACGCCGGGAAGGGCCCGCTGCGCCGGGAACGGCACAGCGGGCCCTCGTCGCACCCGGGCCCGTCGACGGCGGGCCCGGAGCCGCTCAGCCGCGCAGGACGGCGGGGACGACGGCGAACAGCGCCGCCGCCACGGTGACGGAGAGGCAGAGCGCCGCCCAGCGGGCGCAGATCCGGCGGCACTCGGCGCGGTACCGGGCGGCCAGCCGCCGGCAGCGCTCGACCGCGCGGTCGACGACCTCCTCGGCGTAGCGCAAGCGGTCGGCGGCGTAGGCCTGTTCGAGGCTCTCCCGCTCCGGCGCCGGCAGCCACGGGAACTGCGCGGCGAACGCGCGGGCGTCCCGTTCGGCCGCCGCGACCTCCGCCTCCCAGGCCAGGAATCCCTCGATGCGGGCGAACTCCGCCCGGGGGTTCACCCGGGCACCGGCGCCGGCGGGCCTGCCCTGACGAGGGGTCCGCACTCTCGGCGGACGCTGTCTGCCACCCATGACCGCTCCTCAAGTCCTGTCGAGTCGTCCCGCCGGAAAGCCTGCGGGGAAGGGCTCCTGACGGGGATCGCTCCGCGACCAGGCAACTACTATCAGCGACAAACCGCAGGTGGCGGACGGCTCGCCACAGTCCACGCGCCCCGGAAAAACTTGCGCGCCGCGCACTATTGCGCAACGCGCACTTTTTGCGGGACAGTGGTGGCCATGACGAAGGGTCAGCCCGGTCTGCGGGAACGGAAGAAGGCCGCGACGCGGGAGGCACTCAGCTGGGCGGCCCTGTGCCTGGCGGTGGAGCGGGGGCTGGAGAACGTCCGGGTGGAGGACATCGCCGCCGCCGCCGGCGTGTCCCCCCGCACGTACAACAACTACTTCTCCAGCAAGGCCGAGGCGATCGTCCACCGGCACCGCGACCGCCTCCGGCAGTCCACCGAGGCACTGCGGGAGCGGCCCGCCGGGGAACCGCTCTGGGAAGCGCTCACCCGGGCCCTGCTCGCCCCGCACCACGACGCGGCCGAGCAGCCGGACCCACAATGGACCGCCGCTATACGGCAGTTGCTGCGCGAGCCGGTGCTCCAGGCCGAGCTGATGCGCGACGCGGCGCAGACTGCGGCCGGGCTCACGGCCGCGGTGGCCGCCCGGACCGGCACCGACCCGGAGCGGGACCTCTACCCGAAGCTGGTCACCGCGGCCGCGCTCGCCGCGATCAAGGCCGCCAACGACCAGTACCTCACCGCCGACCCGCCGGTGCCGTTCCAGTCGGTGCTCGAGGACGCCCTGCGGCAGCTGGCCGCCGGGCTGCCGGCCCCGTCGCCACATTGAACTCACGCTCTCAGAGGGGGACTCGAGATGGACCACGACGTCGTCGTCGCCGGCGCCGGCCCGAACGGGCTGCTGCTGGCCTGCGAACTCGCACTGGGCGGAATCCGGCCGGTGGTGCTGGAACGGCTGCCCGCACGCTCACAGGCCCAGAAGGCCAACGGGCTGGTCGGCCAGGTGCTCCGGCTGCTCGACCACCGCGGCCTGTACGAGCCGCTCACCGGCACCCCGGGCGCGCCACGGCCCGTGCCCCGCTTCGTGTTCGGCGCCTTCCCGCTGGAGCTGCACCTGCTCGACGAGAACCCGCTGCACGCGCTGCCCGTACCGCAGCACCGCATCGAGGAGGTGCTGGAGGAACGCGCTCACGCACTCGGCATCACCGTGCTCCACGGCCGCCAGCTCACCGGCTTCGCCCAGGACGAGGCCGGGGTGACGGTCGAGCTGAGCGGCCCGGCGGGCCCCGAGCGGCTGCGCGCCCGCTACCTGGTCGGCGCGGACGGCGGCCGCAGCGCCGTCCGCAAGCTCGCCGGGATCGGCTTCCCCGGGGTGACCTCGTCCGACCCGGTTTCGCGGATCGCGCATGTGCGACTCCCCGAGGACGTGCGCACCACCGCCGACGGCGAGTTCCTGCTGCCCGGCTGCCCGGTCCCGTTCCGCCCGTTCACCCACACCCGCACCGAACACGGCGTCATCGTCCTCGCCCCGCTCGGCCCGGACATCACCATGGTCGCCACCATCGAGTGGGGCGGACGGCCAGTGGACGAGACGACGCCGCTCACCCTCGACGAGCTGCGCGCCAGCATCCACCGGGTGACCGGCGCCGACCTGGCGCTCGCCCCGGCCCGCACGCCCGGACCGTTCACCCCACGCCGCCAGGTCGGCCACAACACCCGGCTCGCCGAGAGCTACCGGCAGGGCCGCGTGCTGCTGGTCGGCGACGCCGCCCACGTGCACGCCGCGACCGGCGGTCCGGGCCTCAACCTCGGCCTCCAGGACGCCGCCAACCTCGGCTGGAAGCTCGCCGCCGAGCTGCACGGCTGGGCCCCGCCCGGCCTGCTGGACACCTACCAGCGCGAACGCCACCCGGTCGGCGAGCGGGTGTTCATGCACTCCCAGGCCCAGACCGCCCTGATGGCCACCGGCCCCGGCACCACCGCCGTGCGCGCCCTGTTCGGCGAGCTGCTGGCACACCCGGACAACCTCGGCCGGATCGCCGCGCTGATGGCGGGCAGCGACGTCCGCTACGACGTGGACTGCCCGCACCCGCTGGCCGGGCGGTTCGTGCCGGACCTCACGGCGACCACCCCGGATGGCCCCGTCAGGATCGCCGAACTCGCCCGCACCGGGCGCCCGTTGCTCATCGACCTCACCAACGGGGAGCTGGGCCTCGCGGACCCGGCGGCGGGCTGGAAGGACCGGGTGGACCTCGTCACGGCCTGCTGCCCGCAGCCGCCGGCCGGGGCCCTGCTGCTGCGCCCGGACGGCTACGTCGTCTGGGCCACCGAGCCCGACCGGGCGGATACGGACGAACTGGTCCGGGCGCTGCGCAGCTGGTTCGGCGCGCCCGCTCCTGAACACGAGCTCCCTGTTCCTGCGCACGAGCGCCCGGCCCTTGAGTACGCGCACCCGAGGACGGACGCCCAGCCGCTCTGAGTACCCCGGGGCCGGGGCTCCGGGCGACGGGGACGGGCCCGCCCCTCGGTGCGCCGAGGGACGGGCCCGTTCCCGTCGTGTGCGGGGCGGCCGGGGAACCGCCCGGCGGGTGGGGGACAATGGGCGGCATGTCCCGACGTCGTTCCGCGCCCCGCCCCGCCGCGCCCCGGCTGCTGCCCTCCTCCCCCTGCCCGTGCGGCCTGCCCGCCGCCTACGGCGACTGCTGCGGCCGGCTGCACCGGGGCCAGGCCTCGGCCACCACCGCCGAATCCCTGATGCGCTCCCGGTTCAGCGCCTTCGCCGCGCAGGACGAGGCGTACCTGCTGCGCACCTGGCACCCGGACACCCGGCCCGCGGAGGTCGACTTCGACCCGGGGCTGCGCTGGACCGGGCTGGAGGTGGTGGCCACCACCGAGGGCGGCGCGTTCCACGCGGAGGGCACGGTGGCCTTCCGGGCGCACTGGACCGAGGGCGGCGAGGAGGGCGTGCTCACCGAGAACAGCCGCTTCGTGCGGCACGAGGGCGCCTGGGTGTACCTCGACGCCCTCTCCCTCGGCTGAGCCGCCCGGCCCTCGGCCGCTGCGGACGGCCGCTGAAGGCGGCCGCTACAGGTAGTCGTCCAGCCGGGCCAGCGCGAAGCCCTGCGCGGTGACGTCGTTGACGACCTTGCGCAGCAGGTCCGGCATGGACGCCTTCCAGACGTCGGTGCCCCGGAAGTGGGTCAGGATGATGTCGCCCGGATGCAGCTTCTGGTCTCCGTAGCGCCACTCCATGTGGTCCGGGAAGGCCTCCTCGTTCCACATCGGCACCGCCTTCACCCCGCAGGAGGCTGCCGCGCGCAGGGTGTCGTCGTTGTACTCGCCGTACGGCGGCCGGAACAGCCGGGGGCGCACGCCGATCTGCCGCTCCAGCTGGTCCTGCTGGGTGCAGATCTCCCCGCGCTGGGTCTCGTAGTCCAGCACCTTCAGGTTGCGGTGGTTGATCGTGTGGTTGTTGATCTCCACGCCCTGGGCGTGCAGGTCGCGGAAGTAGCCGTAGTTGTCACGCGCGACGTAGTCGGAGACGTAGGCGCTGAGCGGGATGCCCAGTTCCCGGGCCATCCGGGAGAACTCGGGGTCCTTCTCGGCGCCGTCGTCGACGGTCAGGAAGACCACCTTGTCGTCGGTCGGCACCCGGTAGACGACGGGCGGGCGACCGTCCGCGAGCTTGACCCCCTGCCCCGGGGTGAGCGCGGCCTTGGCCGCCGGGCGCGGCGGGGCCTTGAGCGGCGGGCGCTCCAGGCCCCAGCGCTGGGCGGTCTCCAGCGCGGTGCGGGCGGCCACCTCCTGACGGGCCGTGGACTCGCTGCTGCTCTCCTCCTTGCGGGCCAGGCCGGGCAGCAGTTGCTTCGCCTCGGGCGGGGCGCCCACGCGGTCGCCGCCCCCGGGGGCTGCGGCGCCCTCGGCGGCGGGCGCCGGCTTCGCGTTCGCGTCGGCGGCCGGGGCGGCCTTCGGGCCAGCGTCGGCGGCCGGGGCGGCCTTCGGGCCAGCGTCGGCGGCCGGGGCAGCCTTGGGGCCTGCGGGAGCGGCCGGACCGGCGCAGCCGGCGAGGACGGCGGAGAGGCAGACGGTGGCCAGCAGACCGGCCCGTACACCACTCCGGCGCTGCTGACTCCCCCTCAGACTCCCACTCATGCGACAACCTGATGGTCTATTCATAGATGCACTGCTCCCCCGCCGTCCACCAGCGCCAATCCCCTCGTCACCCGCGCGGGGCAACGACGCACCGGGGCCTTGCCGTTCCTTCGCCCGGGCGTCCGGGTGTTCGGAGATCAGGGCTCCGGGGGGCCGGGAAAACCGATTGCGGTGCCGGAGCCATGAAGTGGATCATGCGCGCATGACGAACACCGCGCCCGGCCACTCCGGCCTCTGGACCGCCGCCACGGCCGACGTGACCAGCCCCGAGGCCCTGGACCTGCTGCGTGAGTACTACTACGACGTGGCCAACCGCTACTACCGCCTGCACTTCGACCGGGAGGGCACCCCCGAGGAGCTGGAGTCCGGCCTGGCCGGCTCCCCCAGCGACGACCTCGCCGCCCCGGACGGCTCGTTCCTGATCGGCCGTCACGACGGCGCCGCCCACGCCTGCGCCGGACTACGGCGACTCGACGCCACCACGGCCGAGCTCACCCGCGTCTTCGTCCGCCCCGGCCTGCGCGGCACCGGCGGCGGCGCCGTACTGCTGGCCGCCGTAGACCGGGCCGCCCGCTCCCTGGGCGCCGACCGGATCGTCCTCGACACCCGCCTCGACCTGATCGAGGCCCGCACGCTGTACCTGCGGAACGGGTACCGGGAGATCCCCGCCTACAGCAGCGGACCGTACGCCGAGATCTGGTACGGGAAGGACCTCACCGCGGTTGAGCAGCCCGGCGGTTGAGCCGGTCCACCCGGCGGCCGCCGGAGCGGGACTGCGGCCCGTCCGCCAGCGCGGTCGCCAGTTCGGCCGCCGAGGGCGGGTTGGCGCCCGGGCGGGCGACGGTCAGCGCGGCCGCCGTCACCGCGTGGGTGAGGCAGGTCGCGAGGTCGGCGCCGGTCGCGCGGGCGTGCAGGAAAGCGGCCATGAAGGAGTCGCCGGCTCCGACGGTGTCCGCGACCGGCACCGGAACGGCCGCGGCCTCGACGTGTCCGCCCTCGGTGGTGCGGGCGAACGCCCCCTCGGCGCCGAGGGTGACCGCGACCGTGGAGGGGCCGAGGGCCAGCCAGCGCTCGGCAGCCGCCTCGGGCCGCTCGCCCGGGTAGAGCCAGGCCAGGTCCTCGTCACTGGCCTTGACCACGTCGCTCAGCGCCACCCAGCGCTCGACCCGCCGGACGGCCTCGGCCCGGTCGCCCATCAGCGCCGGGCGCACGTTCGGGTCGTAGCTGATCTGTGCCTGCCCGCGCCAGCGCTCCACCAGTGCCTGCACCGATCCCGCGCCGGGCTCGGTGACCGCGGCGATCGAGCCGAGGTGGATCGCGGCGGGCGGCTCGGCGAGTTCGGTCGGCGGGAGCGTCCAGCGGATGTCGAAGGCGTAGCGGGCCCGCCCCTGCCCGTCCAGTTCCACCACCGCCGAGGGCGTCCGGGCGACCTCGGCGGCCCGCACCCGCACCCCGGCCGACTCCAGGTGCTGCCGGATCAGCCGGCCGTTGGCGTCCGGCCCCAGCTCGGTGAGCAGCGTGGTCCGGCGGCCCAGCCGGGCCAGCCCGTAGGCGACGTTCGCGGGGCTGCCGCCGGGGTGCACCCGGTCCGGCGCGTCACCCGTGCGGACGATGTCGGCGACGCACTCACCGATCACCAGAACGGGGGAAGCTGGGCTGGTCACGGCGGCTCCTGGCATCCGGTACGCGGGCGTCGTATCGGATGCCAGCCTACGGGGCGCGTCCGGGCGTGCAGCGCCGGGGCAGAAGAGTACGGCCGCCGGACCTGGCCAGGTTTTCCGACGGCCGTGGCTCGTCCGTCAGGGGACGAAGCACTCCCCACGGTAGACCGCGGACGGGGGCGCCGCCATCACCGTGGGCCGTCCGGGGACCACGGTGTGTCGTCGAACCGCACCGACCGCGCCCGTGCCGGCCCGGCGGTCCGCTAGCATCCCTGGCCAGGCTCTCCCGTCCGGGCGGTTCCTGCCTCCGCTCCCGCTCGTGAAGTGCGGTGATCACCCTTGTTCAGGCCCCGCGCCGGCCTGGTCCTGTCGCTCGCGCTCAGTACGGCGCTGCTGTCCGCGAGCGTGCCGACGGCCGGCGCCGCCGACGGGCTGGGTGATCCGGTCTTCCCCTCGCTCGGGAACACCGGGTACCGGGCGCTCGGGTACGACCTGGCCTTCGACTACCGGGCCGGGACCAGGACGGTGGACGCCACGGCCGTGCTCACGGTACGGCCCGACCGCACCCTGGCCCGGCTGGAGCTGGACGCGCTCGGACTGACCGTACGCACCGTCCGGGTCGACGGGCGGCCGGCGGGCTTCGCGACCCACGACGAGAAGCTGACGGTCACCCCGGCCAGGCCCTTCCTCCCTGGCGCCGTCACCCGGCTGACCGTCGAGTACACCGCCGACCCACGCGCCGAACTGCCGCACACCGGCTGGGTGCCCACCCCGGACGGCTTCGCGGTGGCCGGCCAGCCGAACAGCGCGCACACCGTCTTCCCGTGCAACGACCACCCGGGCGACAAGGCCCGGTTCACCATCGCGGTGACCGCCCCGGACGCTCTCCTCGGCGTCGCCAACGGGGAGTTGGCGACCACCGAGCAGCTCGGCGACGGCCGCACCACCCGCCGGTACGTCTCCCGCGAGCCGATGGCCACCGAGCTCGTCCAGGTCTCGGTCGGCGACTACACCGTGCGCGAGCGCACCGGCCCGCACGGCCTGCCGCTGCGCGACGTCGTGCCGACCGCGCGCGCCGCCGAGCTGGAACCCGCGCTCGCCCTCACCCCCGGCCAACTCGCCTGGGCCGAAGCGCACCTGGGGCCCTTCCCGTTCGAGACGTACGGGATCCTGCCGGCCGACACGGACGACCCGTCCGCGTTCGCCTTCACCGGTCTGGAGAGCCAGACGCTCACCCTCTACAAGCCGGACTTCCTACGGCAGGCGGAGCCGGCGATCGGCTCGCACATGATGCACGAGCTGGTCCACTCCTGGTTCGGCAACAGCGTCTCCCCCGCCAGGTGGTCCGACCTCTGGCTCAACGAGGGCCACGCCGACTTCTACGGCCTGATGTACCGATATGAGCGCGGGTGGCCGGACGCCCGGGGCCACACCACGCTGGTCGACCGGATGCGCCACCTCTACGGGATGGGCGACCAGTCCCGGCACGACTTCGGACCGGTCGCCTCCCCCACCGCCGCCGACCTCTTCCGCGACCAGCGGTACACGGGCGGCGCGCTGGTGCTGTTCGCGCTGCGGGAGAAGGTCGGGACGCAGACCTTCGACCGCATCGAGCGCGCCTTCCTCGGCACGTACCGGTACGGGAACGCGACCACCGAGGACTACGTGCGGACGGCCTCGGCGGTGTCCGGGCAGGACCTGCGGGGCTTCCTGGACGACTGGCTGTACGGGCTGCGGACGCCGCCGATGCCGGGGCATCCGGACTGGGTGGTGGGCCCGGTGGGCCTGATGGGCGCGGCTCCGGGAGCATCGGCTCCGGAGGCTTCGGCCTGGGAGGGTGGGGCCGCAGGGGCGGGCGGGCCCGCGGTGGCGCGGGGCTCCGGGACGCTCTGACGGCGCGGCTGGGGCTGCTGGTGTACGCCCGGCGCGCCGCCGTGCGTCCGCCCGCACCGTGCACGCCCCTGACCGGCAGGGGCGGGTGGGGCCATGGTGGTTCCTACGGCCCGCCCGCCGCCCGGCAGAGTCCCGGTCGGCTCGCGGGCCGTCCAACGTCTCCGCGCGCTCCGGTGGCGGCGGTTGCGCGCGGCGGGCCGTAACCCTTGCGGCGCAGCCTCGTTGGACCGGCCATGAAGAAGCGCAGCATGTTCGCCGTTGCCTCGCTCGCCGTTGGTGTCGTGGCCTCCCTCACCGCGCCGAGTGCGCACGCCAGTGCCGTGGGCGGGCAGGAGGGGCTGCCCGGGCCGCTGAGCAGCGCGCCGGACATGGTGCCCGGGCAGGTCGGTGACGCGGGTGGCGTCCTCGGGGAGGCCACCGGCTACGTGACCGGGTCGGCGAACGGCCTGGTGGCGGCCACGCCCGCGTAGTCCCTGTGGTCCGCCGCCCGGCCATCAGCGGCCGCGGTTCAGGACATCGGGGCTCCGAGGTCCTGGGTCCAGTAGGGGGTGCCGGCGGAACTGGTGGCGAAGCCGACGCCGATGTCCTTGAATCCGCAGTCGAGCATGTTGGACTGGTGGATCCCGCCGTCCATCCAGCGGGCGAAGACGGCGGCCGGGGTGGTCGGGCCCCGGTCGAGGTTCTCGCCCCACTGGGACCAGCGGTAGCCGGCGGCGGTGATCCTGGCCTCGGCTCGGACGCCGTCCGGGTTGACGTGGCCGAAGAAGCCGCGGGTGGCCATGTCGTCCGCGTGTTTCTGGGCCGAGCCGTGCAGCCTGGCGTCGATCCGCAGCGGGGTGCAACCGGCCTTGGCGCGTTCGGCGTTGACCAGGTCCACCAGCTGACGCTCCGGGTTGGGCTGCGCTGTCGCGGTGGCGGTGCGGGTCGCGGTCGGCGTCGGTGTGGGCGTCGTCGGCGTCGGGCTCTCCGCAGGTGTCGGGGTCGGCACCGGTACGGGGGCAGCGGGTGCGGCGGCGGCCGTCGGGGCGTCCTGGGCCACGGCCGGCGCGGTGGGCTCCGGCGCCGTCGCCCGCGGGGGCTCGCCGGCCTGCGGCCAGACCAGGGCGAGGGTGGTCACGGCGACTGCCGCGGCCGCGCCGCTCGCCAGGACGGCCTTGCGGGCCGCGGTGCCGGCCCAGCCACCGTGCCCTCCCGCGTGCGCGCCGGTACCGGTGTGGGCTCCGGCACCCGCTCCCGCGCCGGAGCCCGCTCCGGTGACGGCGGCCGCCGGGGAGGCGACGGTGGCCGCGGCCTGCTGGAAGTGCAGCAGCACGGGCGAGTCGAGCGGGATCGGCACCAGGGCGAGGCCGGCCAGCAGCCCCTCGGCCGGGAACAGGTCACGGCCGAGGCCGCCGCAGTCGGAGCAGTCGCGGATGTGGCGGGCGATGCGCTTGCGCCAGACCGAGTTCGGGGTGCCGTCGAAGCCCGCGGTGAGCTCGGTCAGTCCGGGGCAGCGGGGGTAGGCGCCGAGCGCGCGGACGACGATGCGGCCCGCTTCGAGCTGCTTCTTCATCCGCTGCACGCGCACGGCGGTGTGCTGCGGGGTCAGGTCGAGCGCCTCGGCGAGTTCGGCGCGGGTCAGGTCGCCGGCGGCCTCCTGCCACCAGAGGGCGAGCAGCTCGCGGTCGTCGGGGTCCAGCCAGCGGGTGGCCTCGGCCACCTCGCGGCGCTGGCCGGACAGACCGAGGCGCAGGATGGTGAGGTCGGTGAAGTCGGCCCGGGGGTCGGCGACCTCCCAGGTCTCGTCCAGGCCACCGACGGCCGGCTGCTGCTGACCGGCGGCATGCCGACGGCGCACCTGGTTCATGGTGATGGCGACCAGCCAGGACCGGAAGGACTCCGGGTCGCGGAGCCCGTCCAGGCCGTCCAGGGCCCGGATCATGGTCTCCTGTGCGACGTCGTCCACGTCGGCGTGGCCGCCGAGGGCGCGGCCGGCCACGTTGTAGACGAGCGGCAGCCAGGTGGCGACCAGCGCCTCCCGGGCCTGCCGGTCACCTGCCTGGGCCGCGAGCACCAGGGTGGTCCCGGTCCTGTTCTGCACATCAGCCTTCATGGTCCGCGCTCCGTCTTGCCGTGTTTCCGTCCGCCGCTGCCTCCTCGGAGACCCGTGGGAAGTGATCAGATAACAACAATGTGCACGGAATCGGAAAATCGGCCCGGACCGCTCGGCCCGGCCGGGAGGCGGACCGGGCCGGGCGGGGACCCGCGCGGGGGCGGTCAGACGCGGGCCGGTTCCGGTCCGGAGCCGGCGCAGAGCCGGTTCACGCCGGGGCGGCGAGCACCTGGGTCCACCACGGACCGTTGGTGCCGGTCCGCACGCCCACGCCGAGTTGCTTGAACGAGCAGTTCAGGATGTTGGCCCGATGGCCGGGGCTGTTCATCCAGGAGCTCATCACCGCGGCCGGGTCCTTCTGCCCGCGGGCGATGTTCTCGCCCCAGGTGCTCCAGCTGTAGCCGGCCGCCTCGATCCGGTGATCGGCGTGATAGCCCTCCGGGCTGGCATGGTCGAAGAAGTTGCGGTCGGCCATGTCGTCGCTGTGCGACTGGGCCGCACTCGCCAGCCGGGGCTCGGCGCTGACCGGCCCGCAGCCGGCCTTGGCACGCTCGGCGTTGACCAGGTCCACGACCTTCTGGGCGTACGACGGAGCCGCGCCCCCGCCCGCCGATGCGGCCGCGGCGGTCCGCTCGGCGGCGGCCTGGGCGGCAGGGGCGGTACGGGTGGCGCCCGGGGTCGCCTTCACCGCGGAGGCCGTGGGGGTGGGCACGGCGGTCGGGGTGGCGACGGCCGAAGCCGTCGGGGAGGCCGGAGCGGTCGCGGTCGGCGTTGCCGAGGCACTCGGGGTGACCGCCGGGTCGGTGGCGGTGGGGGTGGCCGGCGGTGGAACGTCCGGGATCGTCCCGCCGGCACCGGGCACCTGGATGCCCTCGTGCGTGCCCAGTTCCGCGGAGATCAGCGCGTCGGCGGCCAGCGACCGGCCGGCCATGTCGCGGTCGGTCTGCTTGCCGGCGTACGCCGCGTAGCCCGCGCCGGCCAACGCGGCGAACAGCCCGGTGCTGGCCACGGCGGCGACGACCGCGGCGACCGGCACGATCCCGCCGCGCCGCCGCGCCCGCCGGCCCCGGCCGGTGTGCCGCTCGGCAGCCCGCCGCGCCGCCCGGCCGCCGGAGCGGCCGCGGACTCCACTCCCGCTCCCGCTGCCGGCGCCGCCTCCGCTCGCCGGGAGGATGGTCGTCCTGTCGTCGCTGTTCACGTGGCCACGCTTTCTGTTCCGGGTCGACTGGTCGGGTGCCGACACTTGGGAGACCTCCCGGCGGGGCGCCGATAACAGAAACTCCGAACGAATGTCCGGCGGTCGGGCCGCGGACTCAGCCGGCCGGGGCCTCCGGAGCCATGTCGTAGGTGAGGAACCTGGTCCGGGTGGCGACCTGGTCGTACTTGCCGCGGGCCCGGTAATTGTCCTCGGAGGTGATCCAGCGGACGGTGTTCCACCCGCGTTCCGCCGCGATTTCCCGCAGCCGGCCCAACAGCGCGTCCACCGCTCCGCCGCCCCGGACCTCCGGCGCGACGAACAGATCGTCCAGGAAGCACCCGACGGCCCCGTGCAACGGCCGCGAGAACGGCCGGTAGTGCGCGAGCCCGACCGGCCGGCCGGTCTCGTCCCGCACCAGCAGTCCCGCCAGTTCGTGCCCCGGATCCGTCAGCCAGGACCACACCAGTTCGGCCTTCTCCTCCGGAATCGGCACGCGGTAGAACTCGCAGTACCCGCGGAAGAGTTCACGCCAGGCTGCGTAGTCACCGGCTTCGGGCGCGCCGACGCGCCAGCGGGCCGTGGGGGTGTCGTTCATCTCGGTCTCCATCACTCAGCGGGTGGTGCGGGCCCCAGCATGACGCCCCGTCGCCCCGTCGCTGATCACCTCCCCGGCCAAGACCGGCCGCCACCTACGCCACTCCGGCGCCTTGCGGAGCGGGCCCGCGAACCCCGGGCCGGGCGCAGCGCCACCCGGTCCTCGGGCGTCAGCTCGGCTCGGCACCGAGCCGGCCGCCGCGCTCGACGAGCCCGAGCGCGGCGGCCGCCCTCCTCGGCGCCGGATCGTGGGCCCGCCACCGCGGCAAGGACACCGAGCGGGGCGGAACCGCCGGCCGCATCCGCCACGGTCACCTCGCGTCGGAGCTCGGCGAGGGCCCCGCTGCCGAAGGTGCGGGGCGGGGTGGGCACTCAGGCCGGGATGAGGGCATCCCACTGGTCTCGGGTCGGGCCGTCGGGCCGTGGCGAGAAGTCGGGGTGGGCGGCCAGCCAGGCGGTGACGTGGCGGTCCACCTCGTCGGTTCGGTAGGCCTCCTCGGCCGGTTGCAGGAGGTGGCGGACCCGGGCCCTGGCCCGCATGACGACGGGGTCGTCGAACGCGCAGGCAGCCAGGGCGGCAGTCCGCAGGTCCGCGGACGGTTGGGTTCTGGTGAGACGTTGCTCGTTGCCCCGGTCGGCCGTCACCTGCGCGTCGAACCAGGGACGGAGGGTCTGCGCCGCCCAGGCGTGGTAGCCGGTGGGGTCCGCGGCGATCCGTTCGACATGGGTGGCGATGTACTGGGCGGCGCGCAGGCCGAGGGCCGCGCCGTGGCCGAGGGTGGGGTTGGTGTGGACGAGGCTGTCCCCGGCGTTGATCAGGCCGGTGACGACGGGTCCGGCGTCGTCGGTGAGGGAGGTCCAGCGGTTGTCCAGGCCGCCCATGGCCAGGACGGCCGACTGCGGCTCGGGGTCCAGGTCGAGCCAGGCGGCGGTGGCGGGGAAGCTCCGGGCGACGGCCTCGAACACGGCGGGGTCGGTGAGCGCGCCGCGGGTCGGATCATCCGTGGGGAGCATCACGCTCAACGCGAAGGTGTCGTTGTCGGACGGGAACACGCCGGCGAGCGCGAACGGTGCGGTCGAGCCGGGCTTCACCCGCCCGGGGTCGCGCGGGCCGTCGGCACGCAGGCGGTACCAGCGGCACAGGTAGGCGATCCCGGTGCGGTGGCTGTCGACCACGGGCGGGCGGCAGCCGGCCGCGACCAACCAGGCGGGAACCGGAGAGCGACGGCCGGAGGCGTCGACGACGAGGTCCGCCCGGTACGTGTCCGCGCCCACCTGCACGCCGGTGACCCGGGCGGGGTGGCCCTCGTCGAAGGTGAGGGCCCGCACCCGGGAGCCTCGCCGCACCTCGACGGTGGGTTCGCGCCGCACGGCCGCGGTCAGGGCGGCCTCCAGCACGATGCGCCGGGTACGCAGGGTCACCAGGTCCTCGTCGCCGGCCCGGTGCGGCGGATGCTCGCCGAACCAGTCGAAGTCGTGGTACTCCAGGGCGCCGCGGGCCAGCAGGTCCGCGTGGACATCGGGGGCCTCGGCCCGCAGCACGGTGCGCACCGGTGCGAGGAACGAGTGGGGCTGGACGGCCTGCGGGACCCGGGGCCTGTCCCAGTGGAAGAAGTCCCGGTCCGGGTTCTCTCCGGCCTGCCGCGCGTCCTGTTCGAACAATGTGACCGGATGACCCCGCCGGCCCAGCATGAGCGCCGTCCCCAGCCCACTGATGCCTCCGCCGACCACCGCAACCCGCGCCAATGAACTCCCCTTCGCGTCGTGTTGCGAAATGATCTTACTACTCGGCGGTTTCCGGGCGGGCCCCCCACCCCCACCCCCGCACGGCGGCGGACGGCCGGACGTGGTGAGCCGGGAGCCGCGGAGGCGTACGCTTGTCCGGGTAACGTCAACTCAAAACCTGCCTCGCCGCCCGGCAGCTCCGACGGGAGCCGAATCGGCCATTCTCGGCGATCCCGCCGCGGCACCCTCCGTGAACGGAGCAGCGGCGGTTAGGTTGGCAATGACAACGAGAGGCGGCCGCCGGGCAGCCGGCGGCGCACTGGCGAGAGGTGCCCGACCATGCGGGTGAGTATCGACCGTGACCGCTGCTGCAGCTCCGGGATGTGCGTCACGAACGTCCCCGAGGTGTTCGACCAGGACGACCACGACGGTCTGGTGAGGCTCCGTCAGACCGCGTTCCGGCCCGACCAGTTCGACGATCTCAGACTGGCCGCCCAGCTCTGCCCGAGCGGCGCGATCACCGTGGTCGAGGGCGAGTCGACCGTGGCCGAGGCCGAGGCCGAACCCGCCGGGACGCGGACCGCCCCGGTCGACGGCTGACCGCCGTCGGCCCCGGCCACCGCGACAGACCCTGACGGACGTCCAGTCACGAACCCCACCGGAGAACCTCGCGACACAAGGAGACCCCGCCTTGACGAGCACACCCACCGCCCCCGCCGTCCCGCTGCCGTCCCCGCACTCCGCCAGCTGCCCGTTCGGCCCGCCGCCCGCGTACACCGAGGCCGCCGCCACCGCCCGACTGACCCGCGCCGACCTGCCCGGGGGCGAGTCCTGCTGGCTGGCCACCGGCTACGCCGAGGTCCGCACCGTCCTGTCCGACCGCCGGTTCAGCGCGGACGTGCGCCACCCGTCCTTCCCCCTGCTGGTCGCCGGCAGCCGGGAGCGGATCGCCGAGAACCCGAGCTTCCTGCGGCTCGACGACCCCGAGCACGCCCGGCTGCGCCGGATGGTCACCGGGGACTTCCTGGTCAAGCGGGTCGAGGCGATGCGCCCGGACATCCAGCGGATCGTGGACGAGGCGCTGGACGGGATGACCGCGGGCCGCACCGAGGCCGACCTGGTCGCCGACTTCGCGCTGCCCGTCCCCTCGCTGGTGATCTGCCTGCTGCTCGGCGTCCCGTACGAGGACCGCGAGTTCTTCCAGAGCATCAGCCGGACGCTGCTCAGCAACTCCAGCACGATCGAGCGGCTCCTCGAGGCCCAGGACGAGCTGCTGGAGTACCTGGAGGGGCTGACGGCCCGCAAGCGGGAGCATCCGGAGGACGACATCCTCAGCCGGCTCGCCGCCCGGGACGACCTCACCGTGCGCGAGGTCGCCAGCACCGGCATCCTGCTGCTGATCGCCGGGCACGAGACGACCGCGAACATGATCTCGCTGTCCACCGCCCTGCTGCTGGACCGGCCCGAGCAGGTCGCCAGGCTGGCCGACCCGGCCGCGCTGCCCGGCGCGGTGGAGGAACTGCTGCGCCACCTCACCATCATCCACACCGGGGTGCCCCGGGTGGCGCTGGAGGACGTGGAGCTGGGCGGCGTGACCGTCCGGGCCGGGGAGGGCGTGTTCGCGATGCTCTCCACCGCCAACCGGGACGAGGAGACGTTCGGCGGTGCCGGACGGCCGCCGGTCGACGAGCTGGACCTGGACCGGGACGCCCGGCGGCACATGGCCTTCGGCTTCGGCGTGCACCAGTGCCTCGGCCAGCCGCTGGCCCGCGCCGAGCTCCAGATCGCGCTGGCCACGCTGTTCCGGCGGCTGCCCGGGCTGCGGCTGACCGTCCCCCGCAGCGAGCTGGCGTTCCGCACCGACTCGCTCATCTACGGCATGCGGTCCCTGCCCGTCACCTGGTGACCCCCGGGTGAGGTCCGCGGTCGCTCGCCAGGTCACCCGGCTGGCCCTGGCGCCGGGGCGGAGGCAGGCTGGAAGGGCGAAGAGACACCACCGGCCCTGCCGCGCCCCCGACCCGGCGCGCCCGGACCGGCCTAGGAGACGGAGCCCGCGATGACCGACATGAGCGACCGGTCCAAGGTGAGCACCGAGGACGACGAGGACATCCGCGCCGCGGACCCCGAGGAGGGCATCCCCTCGACGCAGAACCTGCACGCGCAGGACACCTCCCAGGCGGAGGGCGCCCCCATGCCGGACCAGCCCGGCCAGCCCGGCTGACCGTCCGGCGTACCGACTCGACCGCCCGGTGGGACCGGGCGGTCGCCGCGACCGCGGGTGTCGCCGCTCCGGCGGCGGTCCACCCGCGAGGGAGGAGAGGCGCATGACCGAACAGGACGAAGGCGACCGCCGGGCCCGGCCGCCTGCGGACCCGCGCACGTCGTGGGCGACCTGGACCACCCAGTCGATCATCAGCGGCCCCGGTGGGGTCACCACCACCGAGGTCGGCCCGATCTCCGGCGACCTCACCGTGCACACCACCTGGGTGGACGGCGAGGCGCGGCTGACCGTCCAGTACACCGGCGCGCTGGACTGGTACACGGTCGTCGGCAGCCCGGTGCCGGCGGACGACGAGACCACCGCGCGGGCGATCCACCAGGCGATGGTGAACGGTGTCAAGGCCGGCCGGGGCGCGGGTGCCCCGCCGGCACCGCCGAAGCTCTAGGAACGTCCGGGAACAGTGACGAAACGGCGGCGCGCCCGGGACGGGGTGACCGTCCCGGACACGGCGTGCCGCTGCTCCCTGCGGCCACGGGCCTGACGGCTGCCCCCGGCGGGCTACGGAGCCGTCCCGTCCGCGTCCACCGCCCCGCCCCGTGCCTCCGTCCCGCCCTTCAGCGCCGAATCGGCCGAGGCCCAGTAGGTGCCGTCCGCCGGGCGGCGCCCGCGCAGGTCCTTCCGCACCTCGCCGGCCAGCCGACGGGTGTCGCGGCGGTTCATGGTGGCGCCGATGCCGGCGCCGACCAGCAGCGGGACCACTGCCGGCAGGTGGCGCAGCGAGCTGCGGGTCAGCCGGCGGCGGACCTGCCGGCGCACCTCCGAGCTGATCGCCAGCGCGGCGAAGCCGGCGGGCCGGACCAGCAGGCCCGCGTCGATCCCCCGGCGGTTGGCCCAGGCGCCGAGGTAGGCGCCGGCCCGCTGGACGGCGGCGCCCTGCGCCGGCGTGCCGTAGACCTCGTGCAGCTCGGCGATCAGCTTGATCTCCACGGCCGCCACCGCGAGCGTCTCGGCCGCGATCTCCAGCGGCATCGCGGGCGGCACCGGCAGCATCGCCGCCGCGCCGACGCCCGCGCCGAGCGCGCCGGAGGCCCGGACGGCACCGGTGACCAGCAGGTCGGCCAGCTGCTCCGGGAAGGCCGCGTCCGGGTGCTGCGCCCGCAGCGTGGCGAGGTCGCGCACCGGGATCCGCGGCGCGGCCTGCACCAGCTGTTCGGTCAGGGCCTTGCCGCCGTACACGGCACCCTTGGTCGCTCCCCTGGCGGCGGCGAGGCCGCCGTGGCCGAGCAGCCGGGCGGCGTGCAGGACCACGGCCCTGCCGCGCCGCTTCGCCGCGTACTCGGCGACCGGGCCCTCGCCGGCGGGCTGTTCGGACTCCTCGACCAGTTCGGCGATCCGCTCGCTCAGGTCGGGCTCGGGGGCCGGCCGGGAGCGGCCCGGCCTGCGGAAGACTGCCATGGGAATCCGGTACCCCTTTCGCGACGACGGCACCACCCGGTGCCGCGGGTCGGCTACTCGGCGACCTCCACCCCGCGCCAGAAGGCCACCCGGCCGCGCACGTGCTCGGCCTCGGGCTTCGGGTCGGCGTAGAACCAGGCGGCGTCCGGGTTGGTCCGCCCGTCCACCTCCAGGGTGTAGTAGCCGGCGGTGCCCTTCCAACCGCACACCGTGGTGGTCCCGGAGGGGCGCAGGTACTCGGTGCGCACCGCCTCCGCCGGGAAGTAGTGGTTACCCTCGACGACGACGGTGTCGTCACTCTCCGCGATCACGACGCCCTGCCAACTCGCTCTGGTCATACGGCGATTGTGCCCGACGGAGGGATGCCGCGGCGAGGGTTCCCGGGGCCGGCCGGGCGGTCAGGACAGTGGTTGGGCGTGCACCGGCAGGTGCGGGCTCTGGTGGCCGCCGCTGGCGAGCATCCGGACTTCGCCGGCATCGCTGATCTCGGCCCGGACGATGCCGCTCTCGTCCTGGCACACCGGGTGGCCGCCCGGGCCGGTCGCGTCGGTGCGGGCGACCACGATGACGTCCTGCGGGGCCTGGCTGCCCGGGGTGCCGGGGAAGGTGAGGGCGTAGCGTTCGGAGGGGTTCATCACACCTGCTCCTGCCTACCCGGTGGCCTCGGCCGGCGCGACGGTCCGGGCGTTCGAGCCGCGGACCTCCAGCTCGGCGAGCAGCCTGGCGGTGGCCTCCGCGACCGCGTCCACGGCCCGGTCGAAGGCCTCGCGGTTGTGCGCCGCGGGGGCGCGGAACCCGGACACCTTGCGGACGTACTGCAGCGCGGCGGCACGGAAGTCCTCCTCGTCGGCGTCGGACGTGACGGGAGGTCGCAGCGTCTTGATGTTGCGGCACATGCTCCCAGTCTCGCGCGCGGG
Organism: Kitasatospora sp. NPDC101235; assembly: GCF_044767505.1. Lineage (NCBI taxonomy): Bacteria > Bacillati > Actinomycetota > Actinomycetes > Kitasatosporales > Streptomycetaceae > Kitasatospora > Kitasatospora sp. NPDC101235. Next base: position 238,637 of record NZ_JBIWNZ010000004.1, on the reverse strand, counting down.
AGCCGTGTCGGCGACTCCCTTTCGTCACGCGCACCTCACGGGGCCGTCATCCGGCCGGATTAGGATGCCGGACGAACGAATTCGTCCCGCCGCGCCGGACTCCCGGTCCGTCGGCATCACTCCGGAGCCACCCCCTTGCCTCTCGCGCTGCTCGCGCTGGCCGTCACGGCGTTCGCCATCGGAACCACCGAATTCGCGGCCATGGGGCTGCTCCCCCAGGTCGCCGACAGCCTCCACGTCTCGATCCCGCAGGCGGGCTGGCTGATCTCGGCGTACGCGCTGGGGGTGGTGGTCGGTGCGCCGCTGCTGACCGCGCTGGCCGCCGGACGGCCGCGCAAGGCGGTGCTGGTGGGGCTGGCCGGGCTGTTCGCGGCCGGCAACCTGCTGTGCGCGGTGGCGCCGGACTTCTGGACGCTGGCCGCCGCCCGGCTGATCACGGGGCTGCCGCACGGCGCCTTCTTCGGGGCGGGCGCGGTGGCGGCGGCCGAGCTGGTCGCGCCGGACCGGCGGGCCCGGGCGGTGGCCGTGATGTTCTCCGGGCTGACCGTCGCCAACATCGTCGGCGTCCCGGCCGCGACCCTGCTCGGCCAGCACCTGGGCTGGCGGGCGACCATGCTGGTGGTCGTGCTGATCGCGGCCGCCGGGACGGTCGCCATCGCTCGCCTGGTGCCCGCGCTCCCCTCCCCCGGACAGTCCGGGCTCCGGCACGAGCTGCGCGCCTTCCGCAGCGGGCAGCTCTGGCTGGCGCTGGCCACCGTGGTGTTCGGCTGCGGCGGCTTCTTCGCCTGCTACAGCTACATCACGCCACTGCTCACCGAGGTCTCCGGGTACGCCACCGGCTCGGTGACCCTGGTGCTGGCACTGTTCGGGGTCGGCATGACGATCGGCAACGTGCTGGGCGGGTTCGCCGCCGACCGGGCACTGCGCCCCACCGTCTGCGCGGCCTTCGTGCTGCTCTCCGCCACCCTGGCCCTGTTCGCGGTGACCGCGCACGCCCGCTGGTCGGCGGCCGTCACGGTGGTGCTGATCGGACTGTTCGGCTTCGCGATCGTGCCGGCCGTGCAGACGCTGGTGCTCCAGAAGGCGCGCAGCGCGCCGACCCTGGCCTCGGCGACGGTCCAGGGCGCCTTCAACCTGGCCAACGCCCAGGGGGCGTACTTCGGCGGGCTGGCGCTGGACGCCGGGTTCGGCTGGACCTCGCCGACGCTGGTCGGCGCGGGCCTGGCGGCCGCGGGGACGCTGGTCGCGGTGCTCGCCTGGGCGGTCGACCGGCGCCGGCCCGCGCCGCCGGCCGCGGAACCGGCGGCGGCCGCGGAACCGGCGGCGGCCGCGATGACGACGGTCCGGCTTCACGTCTGACGATTCGAGTCGGATCAGCGGGAATCGTCGGACACGCCCTCGATCTCCCGGTGGGCGTCGGCCAGCAGCAGGTAGCCCTCGCCGTTGAGCTTGATGCCCGCCCGCTCCTCCTCGGTCAGTTCCCGCCGTACCTTGGCCGGGACGCCGGCGACCAGCGAGCCGGGCGGGACGACCATGCCCTGGGGCACCACCGCGCCCGCCGCTACCAGCGAGCCGGTGCCGATCCGGGCGCCGTTGAGCACCGTGGCGTTCATGCCGACCAGCGCGTCGTCCTCGACCGTGCAGCCGTGCAGCACCGCGTTGTGGCCGACCGAGATCCGCTCGCCGAGCACCAGCGGGAAGCCGGGGTCGGCGTGCAGGGTGCAGTTGTCCTGGATGTTGCTGCCCGCGCCGACGCTGATCGACTCGGCGTCACCGCGCAGCACTGCGCCGTACCAGACGCTCGCGCCGGCGGCCACGGTCACGTCCCCCAGCACGACGGCGTTCGGCGCCACGAAGGCGCCCGGGTCGACGGCGGGCGCCTTGCCCCCGACTGCGGCGATCAGCGGCTCTGCCATGTCTCGTCCTCCTGATGACGGTGTGGGCCGTTGGGTCGCCGGTCAGCGTAGGGGGTCGGTCACCGCGCCTTGCGGGCGAGGTCGGGTACGGCGAGGTCCGGTACGGCGTTCCCGGCGACGGCCGGGTGGTGGCTCCGGTCCGGGTGCCGCGGAGGGCGGTCACGGTCGGAACGAACCCGGAGCCGTACCCGGGGACGGCTCGGGATGCGGCTGCGGGAACGCGGCCTGGCGGAGGCTCGGGCAGGTGTCAGGCGAGCGGCGCCTTGGTGCGCAGGACCTCGATGAAGGCCCGCAGCCACGCCGGGTGGTCGGGCCAGGCGCGGGCCGAGACGACCACGCCGTCCACCACCGCCTCGCCGTCCACGAACTCGGCGCCCGCCGCCTTGATGTCCGGGGCCAGCGCCGGGTAGGCGGAGGTGCGGCGGCCGTCCAGCACGCCTGCGGCGGCGGTGACCAGCGGGCCGTGGCAGATCTGGGCGACGGGCTTGTCCGCGGCGAAGAAGTGCCGGGCGATCCGCTGCACGTCCGGGTCGTTGCGCAGGTACTCGGGGGCGCGGCCGCCGGGGATGACCAGGGCCGCGTAGTCGGCCGGGTCGACGTCGGCGAGGGCCACGTCGGCGGGCCAGGTGTAGCCGGGCTTCTCGGTGTAGGTGTCGAAGCCCTCGACGAAGTCGTGCACCACGAACTGGAGGCGCTTCTTGCTCGGGGCCGCGATGTCGACCTGGTAGCCCTCCTCCCGCAGCCGCTGGTAGGGGTAGAACACCTCCAGTGACTCGGCGGCGTCTCCGGTGACGAGCAGGATCTTCGATGTCATCGCCGACATCCCTCCACGTGGTCGAGCCTCAGGTCGGGTACGGGTGCCGGGCGGTGGCGGCCGGCGCCGGCCCGGTCCAACCTCCCGTACCGGCAACACCGTTGGCAACGGGGCGCACCGGGCGCACAACGGCGCATGCGGAGGTGCGCGCGCCGGTTGCGCGGAGTGCGCGCCGGCCTGGCGCCCGGCTGCGGGGGCCGGCGGCCCGCGTCCTAGACTCCTGCTGCCCGCTACCGTCCTTCTCCCGGAGGAGCCATGCCCGACCGCACCACCTACGTCGTCCTCCCCGGCTATCAGAATTCCGGCCCCGAGCACTGGCAGACCCGCTGGGAGGCGGCCGAGCCGGAGTCCTTCCGTCGGGTCGAGCAGGCGGACTGGGACCACCCGGAGCGGACGGACTGGGTGGCCCGGGTGGACGCGGCGGTGGCCGCGGCCGCCGCCGCGGGCCCGGTGGTGCTGGTCGCCCACAGCCTGGGCTGCGTCACGGCGGCCCACTGGGTGGCCACCGCGCCCGCCGAGCGGACCGCCGCCGTCCGGGGCGCGCTGCTGGTGGCCCCGGCGGACGTCGACACCGCCGAGGTCCCGGCGCTGGTGGACTTCCGCCCGGTGACGCTGGAGCGGTTCCCGTTCCCCGCCGTCGTGGTCGCCTCGGCCGACGACCCGTGGGTCTCCACCGAGCGGGCCCGCGCGTTCGCCGCCGCGTGGGGCGCCCGATACGTCGAGCCGGGCGCGTACGGGCACCTCAACTCCGACTCCGGGCTGGGCGACTGGCCGGAGGGCCGCAAGCTGCTCGCCGAGCTGTGACCGCGGGAACGGGGGGACGATGAACCGGGCGACGATCAACCGACGGACGTCCCGGGCCAGGCGCATCCTGGTCCGGCTGCTGGCGGTCGGCGGGCTGGCCGCCGTACTGCTCTACACCGAGGGGCAGTGGGAGAGCAGGTCGGGCGGGCGGATGCTGGTCGCCGACCTGCTCAACCGGCCGGAGCTGCTGCTCGGCGGGGCGCTGGCGGCACTGATCGCGGCCGCCTGGCTGGGCGACCTGCGCAGCGCCGTCCGGACGGCCACCCGGGCGGTCACCGTGACCGCCGGCGTGGTGTTCCTGCTCGGCGCGCTGGCCGCGCACAAGGTGTCGGCGGCCGAGACCCGCAGCCGGGAGGACGCCCCGGCCGGGGCCGAGCGAGCCCTGGTGGTGGTGCACCGCTCGTACGCCACCGGGCCGACGGCGGGCGAGCGCTGGCAGGTGCTGCTGGAGAGCGGCGAGGGCTGGACGGCCCGGCGCTGGTCACTGGCGGACGTCGGCTCGGGCCAGGGCGACGCCCGGCTGGTGGGGGCGAGCTGGACCGGGCGCTCGCAGATCACCGTGGTGACCGACTCCTACCGGCGGGTGTTCAACCTCGACCAGGACAGCGGCGAGCCGGTCGAGGCGCGCTAACCCGGCTCGGCCCGGCCCCGGGGAGTGCGCACCGAGCACCAGCGGGACCATCCGTCCGCGGACGGGCTCCGGCCCCGCACGAGTACCCGTACTCGTGCGGGGCCGGCCGGTGTCACTGGTCCCCGGGGTCGGTGGCACCCGGCGGGACGGACGGCGCACTGCCGCCGGTCGGGCCGGTGCCGCGCGGCCTGCCGCCGTTGCCCGGGCCCCCGGTGGCGGGGGCGCCGGTGGCGGGGGCGCCGGTGCAGGTGACCGAGCTCGGCGAGCCGCTCGCGGTGGTGCAGTTGGCGTCCCGCCGGGGCGGGTCCGGGATGCGGACGGTGGTGAAGGGCTTCTCCGGCATGCCCCGGACCGCGTCACTCATCGCCTGCTGCCAGATCGGCCCGGGGCCGGTGGCACCGAAGACCTCCGCCTGGTACTTGCCGCCGATCCGGATGTTGCGCATCGGCACCTTGGTGCCTGGGCTGCCCAGCCAGACCGAGCCCGCCAGGTTGCCCGTGTAGCCGGTGAACCAGGCCGACTTCTTCTCGTCCGTGGTCCCGGTCTTGCCGGCGATCTGGCGGCCGTCGTCCAGGCCGAGGTCCCGCGCGGTGCCGCCCTTCTCGGTCACCCCGAGCAGCACGCTGTTGATCACGTCGGCGGTGTCCTCGGACATCGCCGGGGTGCACCGGGCCGGGGGCACCGGGACGTCGGTGCCGTCCACGGTGGTGATCCGGTTGATCGCCAGCGGTGCGCAGTAGGTGCCCCGGGCGGCGAAGGTCGCGTACACGTTGGCCATGGTCAGTGGGCTGACCTCCTGGGTGCCGAGGCCGAGCGCGGGCAGCTCCTGGAGCGGATCGCCGTTCGCCTTGCCCTCCACGCCGAGCTTGTTGGCCATCTGCTTGACCGCGCAGAGGCCGATCTCCTGCTCCATCTGCACGAAGTAGGTGTTCACGGAGAGCGCCATGGCCTGCTTGAGCTCGTACGGGCCGACCTCGGTCGGGCTCTCGTTGGGGATGCTCCCCTCCTTCTTGCCCTTGCTGAGGTTCTTCCAGGTGCCGTCGCAGGTCTTCATCGTCGGCCAGTCCATCCGGTTGGGCGAGTCGTACCGCTGGGTGGACGACAGACCGGCCTCCAGGGCGGCGGCGGCCACGATCGGTTTGAAGTTGGAGCCGGGCTGGAAGCCGATGCCGCCTCCCATCGCCGCGTCCACGTTGTAGTTGACGACGGTCTCGTTCTTCTCCTTGGCCAGGCCGTACGGGCGGGTCTGCGCCATCGCCAGGATCTTGCCGCTTCCGGGCTCGACCATCGTCATCGCGGCCGAGACCGGGTCGGTGACGTACACCTTGGTGGAGACCGCGTTCTGCGCGGCAGCCTGCTTGTCCGGGTCCAGCGTGGTGTAGATGTTCAGACCGCCGGTGTCCCACAGCTTCTTGCGCTCGGCCGAGCTCTTGCCGAACACCGGGTCCTGCTTGACCACGTGCCGCACGTAGTCGCAGAAGAACCCCATCCCGGCCTGGGCGGTGATGCAGCCGTTCCGCGGGTCCTTGTAGTTGAGGCCGAGCGGGGCGGCCTTCGCCTCCCTGGCCTGCTCCGCGGTGATGTGCTTGTTCTCCACCATCTTGTCGATGACGGTGTCGCGGCGCTTCTGGGCGGCCACCGGGTGCAGCTTCGGGTCGTACTGGGACGGGTTCTGCACCAGCCCGGCGAGCATCGCCGCCTCGGGCAGGTTGAGGTCCTTGGCGTCCTTGCTGAAGTAGCGCTGGGAGGCGGCCTGGATGCCGTACGCCTGGTGGCCGTAGAAGGTGATGTTGAGGTAGTTGGTGAGGATCTGCTCCTTGGTCAGGTCCTCCTCCAGCTTGATGGCGTACCGGAGTTCCTGGATCTTGCGGCCGAGGGTCTTGCGCTGCGCCTCGCGCACCGCGTCCAGGTCGTCCCCGGCCTTCTCCACGTTGACGTTCTTCACGTACTGCTGGGTCAGGGTGGAGGCCCCCTGGACGGCGGCCCCGCTCTCCGCGTTCTTGCTGATCGCGCGGAGGACGCCCTTGAGGTCGACGGCGCCGTGCTCGTAGAAGCGGGCGTCCTCGATGTCGACCTGGGCCTGCCGCATGAACGGTGACATCTGGTCGGCGGTGATGACGGTGCGGTCCCGCTCGTAGACCTTGGCGATCAGGCCGCCCCTGGCGTCGAAGATCTGCGTCGCCTGGCTCAGCGGCGGGGTCCTGAAGTCGTCGGGGATGCTCTCGAAGCCCTCGGCGCCGTTCTTCGCCCCGAGCCCGACCGCCCCGGCCGCCGGGAGGATCAGGCCCGCCAGCAGTACACCGCCCAGCACGCTGGCGCCGAGGAAGGTGGCCGCGTGGCCCAGGATGCCGATCGGGGTCTCGCGGCGCCTCGGGCGCGGCACCCAGGTGTCGCCCGGGTCCGAGGCGGCGGGTATGCGGCTCTTCGGTGACATAGATCGAACATTACGGCCGCGAACAGGCCGTGGGGGACGGGTGTTGGCGAAGGATTGTCACAAAATCGCGACGGATTCGACTCATTCCCGAGGGTCGAACGGGCGGGCACGGCAGGGCAAGGGCCGTTCGTCCACGGCCCGTTGCCCCGCCCGCACACCTCCCCGCCGGCTCAGCGGGCCGGGCAGAAGACGTCCCGGGCCGGGCGGCGGCCGGTGATCAGGTAGTCCGTCACCACCTCGTCGCCGCAGGCGTTCCCGTTGGCCCGGTACACGTCGTGGCCGCCCGAATCCACCGTCACCATCCGGGCCCGGTCCCCGAACGCCGCACGCAGCTTGAGCGCACCGGTGTACGGAGTCGCGGGGTCGCGCAGGTTCTGGGTGAGCAGCACGTCGGCCGGGCCGCGGTCGGTGATCCGCACCGGCGGCTCGGCGGGCGCGAACGGCCAGAAGGCGCAGGGCATCACGTTCACCGGCATGCCGGCGGTGAGCGGACGGGCGGCGCGGTCGGCGGCAGCGGCCTCGGCGTAGCCGGCCGGGTCGGCGGGCCACCGGACGTCGTTGCAGAGGGTGCCGACCGAGACCGCGACGGTGTTCTGCACCGCCTGCTCCGGCGGTACCACCGGGGCGGGCAGCGGACGACGGCCGAGACCCGCCAGCATCAGCCGGGCGAGGTCCGGGAACCGGGCGTCCGCGTACATGCTCTCCAGCAGGGTCTCGCGCAGCACGTTGCCGTTCAGCTCCGCCGGGTTGGCGCCCTGCCATGGCAGCGGGGCACGGTCGAGGCGGGCGGCGAGGTCGAGGAAGAGCGGGCGGACCTCCTCGGGGGTGTCCGCGACCCGGTCGGGATTGTCCGGCGCGGACGCCCACTTCGCGAAGTCGGGGAAGCGGTCCTCGATGCCCCGGCCGTAGTTGTCCAGCCAGCCGCGCTCGACCCGCGACGGGTCCGGGTCGTCGTTGCTGTCCAGCACGATCCGGTCGGTCCGCTCGGGGAACATGGTGGCGTAGACGGCGCCCGCGTAGGTGCCGTACGAGACGCCCCAGGCGGAGAGGCGGCGCTCGCCGAGGGCGCGACGGATGCTGTCGATGTCGCGGGCCTCGTTGGCGGTGGAGATGCTGCGCAGCACCGGGCCGCCGTTGCGGGCGCAGGTCTCGGCGACGCGGCGGGCGGTGGCCAGGTTCTCGTCGATCGAGCCGTCGGCGGCCGGCCAGGGGCGCAGCTTGACCATCGTCAGGTCGGCGGTGTCCAGCCCGCAGCTGACCGGGGTGGAGCGGCCGACGCCCCGCGGGTCGAAGCCGACCACGTCGTAGCGGTCGCGGACGGACTGCGGCAGGCGCCCGGCCATGCCCTTGACGAGGTCGAGGCTGGAGCCGCCCGGTCCGCCGGGGACGGCCAGCAGGACGCCGCGGCGCAGGCCGGGCTCGGCGGCGGTGATCCGGGAGACGGCGAGGGTGATGCGGGCGCCGTTCGGGTCGGCGTAGTTAAGCGGGACGCTGACCTCGGCGCACCGTTGGGGGCTGTCGGCCGGGGCGCCCGGACAAGCGGTCCAGACGAGGCCGTCCTTCCCGAGCGGAGCGGTGTCGGCCGCACCGGCGGGCAGGGCGCTCAGCGCGGTGACGGCGAGGGCGGCGGCCGCGGTGACCGCGGCGGTGATGGTACGGGTGGGCTTCGGCATGCCCAAGAGTCTGCTGCGGCAGGGCACTTGGGCCCATCCGGACAGCGGGCCGGTCGGGGGTGGGGAAATCCCCCGGGTGCCGGGGCAGGGCGGAGACCGCTTCCGACCGCGGTCTCCGGCCTCGGAGGGTGGCGGTGGTGGCGGGGGGCCGGTTCGCTCAGAGGCCGAGCAGGCCCGGGTCGGTGGCCAGGGCGCGCAGCGGCTCGCGCGGGTCGGCGACCAGCCGGCGCTCCGTCAGGTCGAGGATGCCGCCGACGGCGGTGATCTCGGCGGCCGGCACGCCGTCCGCTGCACCACCTGGAAGGTCTTTCCGTCCCGCCAGGTGAACGAACAGCCGACCTCCACCGAGTCGCCCGCGCGCAGCTCCCGCACGTACTTGCCCGTGGTCTCCAGGACCACCGGGCCGACCCCCTCGGCGACCAGGTCCGCCTGCTGGATCCCGGCCGCCCGGAGGTACTCCCAGCGGGCGTGCTCGGCGTACTGGAGGTAGACCGCTTGGTTGAGGTGGCCCTGGGAGTCCGTCTCGTACCCGCGGACGGTGACGTGCGTGGTGAAGTCCTGATCGCCCATGCCCCGCACGGTGCTCCGGGCCGCCAGGGCGCCACCTCGTGTCCTCCGTCACCCCGGCCGGGCGGCCTCCCGGCTCACCCGGACAGGGCCTCCAGGAGCGGTGTGAGGGCGTTCGGGCGCTGGTCGACGGGCAGGTGGTCGACGGGGTGGAAGCCGCAGCCGAGCGCGGTCGCGCCGCCGTCGCAGGTGCGGTCGTCGCCGACCATCAGGACGTCGGCCGGGGCGAGACCGAGCCGCTCGCAGGCGGTCTCGAAGATCGCCGGATCGGGCTTCTGTGCGCCCACCTCGCAGGACAGCACGTAGACGTCCACCAGCTCGTCCAGGCCGTGCGCGCGGAAGATCGGACGCAGGTCCCAGCCGACGTTGCTCACCACCGCGACCGGCACGCCCCGGCGGCGCAGCTCGCGCAGCACGGGGACGGCGTCCGGGTACGGCCGCCAGCTCGCGGGCGCGATGTGGGTGTCGTAGAGGGCGTCCACGTCGAGGCCGGCCGGCGGCTCGGCGGCCCGGGTCAGCGCGGTGTACGCGGCGCGGTGCAGCTCGGGGGTCAGGTCCCGGGTGTCCCAGGCCTGTCGGACCTCCGGCGGGATGCGGCGCGGCGCCACGCCGCCGGGCAGGGCGCCGAACTCCTCCAGCCGGGCCACCAGTTCGGCCTCCTCCCGGGCGGGCAGGTCGAGGCCGGTGGCGGCGACGTGGGCCGCCAGCCACTCGGTGGTGGAGACGACCCTGAAGAGGGTGCCGGAGAAGTCGAACATCACACCTTTGATCACGGCCGAGAGCCTAGCCGCACCCCGTCGCTCGTGGCCGGCCTTTCGGATCAGGGCAGGGTGAGGATGCGCGGTCCGTCCTCGGTGACGGCGACGGTGTGCTCGACGTGGGCCGCCCGGCTGCCGTCGACGGTGCGCAGGGTCCAGCCGTCCGGATCGGTGCGGTGGTCGTCACGGCCGCCGGCCAGCAGCATCGGCTCGATCGCCAGCACCAGCCCTGGGCGCAGCGGGTAACCCCGGCCCGGGCGGCCCTCGTTGGGCACGTGGGGGTCCTCATGCATCCGGCGGCCGATGCCGTGCCCGCCGAAGCCGTCCAGCATGCCGTACCGGTCGGAGCGGGCGACGGTGCCGATGGCGTGGGCGATGTCCCCGATCCGGTTGCCGACCACGGCGGCGGCGATGCCCGCCTCCAGGGCGCGCCGAGTGGTCTCGATCAGGGCGGTGTCCTCGGGGCGGGCGGTGCCGACGGTGAAGCTGACCGCCGAGTCCCCGGCCCAGCCGTCCAGGACGGCACCGCAGTCGATGCTCACCAGGTCGCCGTCGCGCAGCCGGTAGCCGTCCGGGATGCCGTGCACCACGGCGTCGTTCACCGACGCACAGATGACCGCCGGGAACGCGACGGGCGCGAAGGAGGGGCGGTAGCCGAGGAACGGCGAGGCGGCCCCGGCCGCCTTGAGCACGCCCCGCGCCACCTCGTCCAGTTCCAGCAGGCTCACCCCGACCGCCGCCTGCTCCCGGACGGCCGCCAGCGCGTCCGCCACCACCCGCCCGGCCTCGCGCATCGCGGCCAGCCCGGCGTCCGTCTTGAGTTCGACCATGGTGCATCTCTCCCCTGGGTCCAATTCTTATACCGGTATTTGTATCACGGTCGCGAGATGTGGACCGCCCCGGCGGCGTCAGGGCCTAGACTCGTCGGCATGGTGAGGACTCCGCTGACCCCGTGGGAGCGCGAGCGCGGCGAGCGCTTCGGGGCGCTGCTGCGCGAGGCGCGCGGCGAGCGCAGCATGGTCGAGGTGGCGGCGGTGGCCGGCGTCTCGGCGGAGACGCTGCGGAAGATCGAGACGGGCCGCGCGCCCACGCCGTCCTTCTTCACCATCGCGGCGCTGGCTTTCGCGCTCGACCTGTCACTGGACGAACTGGCGGCCGCGTGCGCGCCCTCGGAGAACGGCGAGGCGCTCTCCGCCTAGCTCCCCGCCCGGCGCCGTCGCTTCCTCCTCTCCGAGGCGGACGCGGCGCAGGGCCTCCCTCGACGGCGGCGGCCCGCCCTGCGCTCGGTGCGCGGGGCGGGCCGTCGTCGTGGTGCCGCTCGGCGGCGCGGTTCAGCCGACCGAGCTGTTGTAGCTCTCGATCGCCGGCTGGAGTTCCTTCGCCGCGTCGGCCAGGGCCTGCTGGGCCGGCTTGGTGCCCGCGATGGTCTGCTCGATCGCGGTCTCCACGCCCTTGCGGGCCTGCGGCATCACGCCGAGCAGGCAGCCGGCCGTGGCCGGGGTCGGCTTGGTGGCCTTCAGCTGGTCGATCGCAGTCTGGAACTGCGGGTACTTGGCCACCCACTCCTTGTCCTTGGGGTCGTCCAGGGACTTCTTGTTGACCGGGAAGTAGCCGGTGCCGGTGTGCCAGACGGCCTGCTGCTCGGGGGCGGAGACGAACTTCTCGAACTCCCAGGCGGCGCGCTTCTCGGCGTCCGAGTGGCCGGGGCCGCTGATCCACAGCGAGGCACCGCCGATCACCGGGCCGCCCTGGTCGGTGGCGGCCACCTTCGGGAAGGCCGCGGTGCCCACGCCGAACTTCGCCGCCTCGGTGTAGCCGCGCAGCACACCGGTGGACTCCAGGTGCATCGCGACCGTACCGGCCTTGAACGCGGCCTGGGCGTCGTCGGTGGTGCGGCCGGTGTTGGCCGCGTAGCCGCCCTTGACCAGGTCGGCCCACCACTGAACAATCTGGGCGCCCTGGGCGGAGTCGAAGACGACCTTGCCCGCCTTGTTGCTGCGGCCGTTGTCGTTGTCGCAGTACATGGAGCCGGACTCGGCCAGCAGCTGCTCGACGAACCAGCCGTAGATCGCGGCGCCGAAGCCGTACCGGACGGTCTTGCCGTCGGCGTCCTTCTTGGTCAGCTTCTTGGCCAGCTCGCCCAGCTCGTTGAGGTCCTTGGGCGCCTGGGCCGGGTCGAGGCCGGCCTCCTTGAAGGCGTCGGTGTTCAGGTAGAGCAGCGGCATCGAGGAGTTGAACGGCATCGACTGGAGCTTGCCGCCGACCGAGTAGTAGTTGCGGATGTTGGCGTCCAGGTCGTCCAGCGCGTAGCCGTCCTTGTCGGCGAAGGCCTGGGCCGGGACGGTCTGCTTGGAGTCGATCATGAACCGGGTGCCGATGTCGTAGACCTGCGCCAGGGCGGGGGTGCCCTTCTGCTGCACCGCGGCCTTGTACTTGGTGACCAGTTCGTCGTACTTGCCCTGGAACTGCGCCTTGACCTCGATCTTGCCCTGGTGGGCGGCGTTGAACTGGCTGACCAGCCCGTTCAGCACCTCGGCGTTCTTGCCGGTCATCGAGTGCCAGAACTCGACGGTGGTGACACCGGAGGCCTGGTCGAGCGCCTGGGCGCCGGGCGCGCCGGCGTCGGAGGAGCCGCCGGAGCCGGAACCGGAACCGCTGGAGCTGCAGGCGGTCAGGGACAGGCCGGCCACCAGCAGGGCCGCGAGCGCGCGCGCACTCTTCTTCACGAGGGTTCTCTCTCTATCCGGGAAAACGACGAACGTGGAAGGGAAACAGGTCAGCGGACCGCGCCCGCGGTGAGGCCGCGGACGATGAAGCGCTGGCCGAAGACGACCAGTGCGAGGGTGGGCAGCAGGGAGAGCACGACGCCGGCCAGGATCAGCCCGGGGTCGGCCATTTCGGAGTCGCGCAGCGAGGTCAGACCGATCTGGAGGGTCTGCATGTTCGCCGTGCGGGTGATGATCAGCGGCCAGAAGTACTGGTTCCAGGCCGACAGGAAGACGTAGATCGACAGCGCCGCGAGGGCCGGCTTGTTGAGCGGGACGACGATCCGCCACAGGAAGCGCCAGTGGCCGGCTCCGTCGATCCGGGCGGCGTCGCGCAGTTCGCCGGGCAGCTGGCGGAAGGCCTGGCGCAGCATGAACGTGCCGAAGCCGGAGGCCAGGAAGGGCAGCACCAGGCCGAAGTAGGTGTTGCCGAGCCCCCAGTCGGACAGCGTCAGGTAGTTGGGGATGATGATGGCCTCCCACGGGACCATCAGCGTGGCCAGGAACACCCCGAACACCACGGCCCGCGCCTTCATCGGCAGGAAGACGAAGGCGTACGCGGCGAGGACGGAGGTGAACAGCTGGGCGAGGGTGATGACGGTCGCCACGATCGCCGAGTTGGCGTACTGGCGGGCCAGCGGGATGGCGTCCACGGCGCCGGAGAAGTTCCGTCCGGTGACCGAGTGCGGCACCAGGGCCGGCGGGTAGGAGGAGAGTTCGGACGGGCCCATGAAGGCGCCGGCGATCGCGTAGTAGACCGGGAAGGCCACGGTGACGACGGCGACGGCGAGCAGCAGGTAGACGGCGGCGCGGCCGAGCAGGTCGCGCGGGGAGCGCCCGGCGAGGGCGCGGGCACGGGCGCGCGGGCGGGGCGCTCCGGCCTCCGTCCCGGCCTCGGTGGTCAGTGTGGTCATGCGTAGTGCACCTTCCGCTCCAGGACGCCGAACTGGACGGCCGTACAGGCGAGGACGACCACGAGCAGCACCACGGCCTGGGCGCTCGCGGTGCCGAAGTCGCTGGAGCCGTAGGCGAAGGCCTTCTCGTAGACGGAGTAGACGAGGGTCCGGGTGGAGCCGTCCGGCCCGCCCTTGGTGAGGATGTGGATCTGGCCGAAGCTCTGGAGCGCGTGGACGGTGGAGACCACGGTCAAGAAGAACAGGTTCGGGCCGAGCATCGGGATGGTGATCGAGCGGGCCAGCCGCAGGCCGGAGGCGCCGTCGATGCGGGCCGCCTCGATGACCTCCCCCGGGATCGAGCCGATGCCCGCGGAGAGCACCAGCACGTTGTAGCCGAGGTTCATCCACACCGTGGTGACGGCCACCGAGACCAGCGCGTACCGGGAGTCGGTCAGCCAGCCGATCGGGCCGAGGCCGACGTGCGAGAGCAGGCCGTTGAGCACCCCGCTGGCGGGGTTGAAGAACACCGCGAAGACCACCGAGGCGCTGGCCACCGAGAACGCGAAGGGCAGCGCGAAGGCCGAGCGCAGCAGTCGCACGCCCCGGATCCGGTTCTCCAGGAGCAGCACCAGCACCAGCGCGCCGAGCACCCCGGGCACCACGGTGAGCAGCGTGAACAGCGCCGTGGTCAGCAGGGTGCGGCCGAAGTCGGCCGAGGCGAACAGGTCGGTGTAGTGCTTCGTCCCCACGTAGCGGGAGGGCGCGCCGAAGAGGTCGTTGGCGTGTCCGCTCAGGTAGATCGTCCGCCACAGCGGGTAGCCGATGAAGAGGACGAAGACCACCAGGGAGGGCAGGAGGAAGGCCCAGGCGAGCCCGCGTTCGCCCCAGCGCCCTCGCCGATGCGGTCGTGGGCGGCCCGGGAGGGGCCCGGTGTGCGGTGCGGTCGGCATCGTTCGCGCGTCCGCCTTTCGTGATGTCGGTTCCGGCCGAAACCGTGTCTTGCCCGAACGACGGCGCGGAAACCCCGTGGTGATCAACGGGTGTCGCCGGGATTACGCGTTCGCGTCAGATCCGGCCGGTCGTGCGCGGAGGGGCGGCGGACGGGCGGCGGACGGGCAGTTGAGCGGTTCACCGCGCTGTCGGAGGGGTGGCGTACGGTGCGCTGGTGGACGAAACGGAATTCGACATCCCGGCCGCAATGGCCGAAAGTGTGCGCTCCCGCGAGGGTGCCTGGGCGCTCGTCAGGGGCTTCGCCGCGTACTGGGGCGAGCCCCTGGTGCCCGGCGACGGCTTCACGGACGCGGAGCTGGACGCCGCCGAGCGGCGGCTGGGCCTGCGGCTGCCGACGGCGCTGCGCGAGGCGTACCGGCTGTTCGGCCGCCGGGCCGACCTGACCAGCAGTCATGACGTGCTGCTGACACCGGACGAGCTGCACGTTCTGGACGGCGCGCTGATGTACCGGGCGGAGAACCAGGGCTGCGCGCACTGGGGCGTGCCGCTGGACGAGCTCGACCGGGAGGACCCGCCGACGGTGGTGCGGCCGGACCTGGCGGACAAGTCACAGGAGCGGTGGGAGCCCTGGGAGGAGCGCTTCTCGACGGCGGCCGCGGCGATGGCGCTGATGGAGAAGCTGCTGGAGGACCACGAGCTGAGCGACGTCCTGGAATCCGACGACGAGCTTCCGGGCGGCTTCCGGGAGTTGCCCGCGCTCGGCCGCAACTTCCGCTGGTACCAGGCGCCTGACGTGCTGGTCGGGGCGGCGCAGGACGCCTGGGTGGTGGCCCGGGCACGCACCCCGGAGGCGCTGGAGGCGCTCTACGAGGCGGTGCCCGGGCCGTGGTTGGGCGGGTAGACCCGCCTGCGGTCAGGCGGAGGAGCCGCCGTCCAGCACGAGGTCGCTGCCGACGGTGTAGCCCGCCTCCGGCGAGGCCAGGTACAGCACCGCGGCGGCCACCTCCTCCGTCGCGCCGGACCGACCGACCGGGACCTCGGCCTTCATCCGCTCGGCCTTCGCCTCGGCATCCTCGCCCGGCAGGGAGGACATCGGGGTGTCCACCGCGCCGGGGCTGACGGTGTTGATCCGCACGCCCTCGGCGATGTGGTCGAGGGCGGCGGCCCGGGTCAGCGCGGTGACCGCGGCCTTGCTGGCGGCATAGGCACCGACGCCCGCGATCCGCTTGTGGGCGCCGAGGTTGGCCGAGACGTTGACGATCGCGCCGCCGCCGTGGGCCCGCATGTGGACGATCTGCTGCTGCATGGCGAACAGGGTGCCGGTGACGTTGACGCCGATCACCCGCTGCCACTCAACCTCGTCGATCTCGGCGACCGGGCCGGCGGCACCGAACACTCCGGCGTTGTTGACGGCGACGTCCAGGGCGCCGAACCGCTCGACGGTCTCCCGGACCAGCCGGGCGGCGTCCTGGGCGTTCGTCACGTCGCCGGTCAGCGCAACCGCCTTGCCGCCGGCCTGCTCGATCAGCTCGACGGTCTCGGCGAGCGGGCCGGCGCCGCGCCCGGCGACCGCGACCCCGGCGCCCTCGCGGGCGAAGGCGAGCGCGATGGCCCGGCCGATGCCGCTGCCGCCGCCGGTGACCAGGACGGACTTGTCGGCGAAACGCGTGCTCATCAGGTGAACTCCTTGATTCGGATGGTGCGTTCGGGTGCGGTTGGGGTGGCGGTCCGGGGCAGGGCGGCGACCACCACGGCGGTGAGCGCGTAGGCGGCACTGAGCAGCAGCACCCCGGACGGTCCGAGAGTGAACTCCCGTGCCACCAGGGGCAGCGGCACGGTCAGGATCGCGATCGTGAAGATCAGCACCGCCTGGACGACGCCGAGCAGCGCGAAGCCGTACCGGCCGGTAGTGATGACGGCCATGTAAAACCCTCCCCCCTATAAAGACCGTTCGATCCAGAATGGACCCAGCAGGAGACGCCGGTCCGGGCCGACCGGGCGTCAGTCCAGCAGCGCCAGCGCCTGCTCGGCGGCGTCCCGCGCCCGGGTCGCGCCGTCGGCGGTCTTGCCCACCACCCGGATGCCCTGGAGCAGCACCACCAGCATCCGGGCGAGCGCCCGCGGGTCCCGCCCGGCGGGCAGTTCGCCCTGGGCGGCGGCCCGCACCAGGGTGGCGGTGAGCAGCGTCTCCAGGCGGTCGAGGCTCGCCTCCACCCGACGGGACGCGTCCGGGTCGTGCGGGGCCAGCTCCACCGCCGTGTTGGTGACGAAGCAGCCGCGCAGGCGCTCCCGCTCGCCCGTGGCGGCGTACTGGCGGACCAGCACCCGGACGGCCGGCAGCGCCGGGCCGGGCTGGGACAGATCGAGCAGCCGCACCGAGTCGCTCTGCTCGCAGTAGCGCTCCAGCGCCCGCAGGTACAGCTCGCGTTTGCTGCCGAAGGTCGCGTAGATGCTGGCCCGGGCGATGCCGAGCCGCTCGACCAGGTCGGCCATCGAGGTGGCCTCGTAGCCGCGCTGCCAGAACAGCTCCAGGGCCGCCTGCAGCGCCGCGTCCGGGTCGAATTCCTTCGTTCGCGCCATGTCGGGAACGGTAGCCCTTTCTGGATCGACCGGTCAAGAAAGGGCCATCAATGGTCCAGACCTGACTCCTGACGGAGCATTGCCAAGTGGACTAGACCACGGCTACCCCTTACCGCTCCCATCCACCTCCTCCCCCCACAGGAGGCGTTCCGCATGCCCGCACACCGCCCCAACCACCCCCGACAGACCGCCGAAGCCGTCAGACCCATCGTGCTGACGGCGTTCCGGATCGTCGTCGGCCTGCTCTTCGCCTGCCACGGCGCCGCCTCGCTGTTCGGCGTGCTCGGCGGCGCCAAGGGCGGTGGCACCGTCCCGCTCGGCCAGTGGCCCGGCTGGTGGGCCGCGCTGATCCAGCTGGTCGGCGGCGCCCTGGTGCTGCTCGGCGCCGGCACCAGGGTGGCCGCCCTGCTCTGCTCCGGCTCGATGGCCTACGCCTACTTCACCGTCCACCAGGAACACGCGCTGCTGCCCCTGCAGAACGGGGGCGAGCCCTCGGTGATGTTCTGCTGGGCCTTCCTGGCCATCGCGGCGCTCGGCTCCGGCCCGTACGCCCTGGACCGCCTGTTCGCCCGCCGACCCCTGGTCACGGCCGAGCCGGCGGTCCGGCCGACGTCAACGGCCTGACGGGCCGCCCGCGGCCAGGTGGCGCTCGACCGAGGCGACCTTGGCGGTGAGGCCGTCGGTGACCCCGGCCCGGTCGTCGATCTTGATGACCGTGCTCACCCGGTTGCCGTACGCCTTCACCGCCTCGATCGCCGCCCTGATCACCGGCATCACCTCGTCCCACTCCCCCTCGATGCTGGTGAACATCGCGTCCGTGCGGTTGGGCAGACCGCTCTCCCGCACCACCCGGACGGCGGCGGCCACCGCCTCCCCCACGTCCTCGCCGATCCCCAGCGGGGTCACCGAAAAGGCTGCGATCACGGCTCTGCGCTCCTTGTGGCCGACGGCACGGTCGTGGGGGGGGGGGGGGGGGGGGCGGGGCGCCCCCCCCCCCCCCCCCCCCCCCCCCCCCCCCCGGGGGGGGCGCGCGGCCCCCGGGGGCGGGGGCGCCCGGGGGGGGGGGCGC
>NZ_JBIWNZ010000004.1:175008-220769 GCF_044767505.1 Kitasatospora sp. NPDC101235 | reverse complement strand
CCCCGGGGGCCCCACCCACTGCGCGGCCCCCCGGGGGGGGGGGGCGGGGGGCGCCGGGGGGGGGGGGGGGGGGGGGCGCCCCCCCCCCACGACCAGGCTAGACGTCAGGCCACGCTCGGCAGCGGCGGTTCGACCGCCAGCGGCGCGGTGGAGCGGGCCCGGTGCTGGTCGGCCCAGGAGACCAGGGCCACCGTGCAGGCGTGGTCCAGGTGGCGCAGCCCGGACCAGTCCAGTTCCACCGGCCGGTCCCCCGGCAGCCGCTCCAGGGCGTCCAGCAGCCGGGGCAGCCGCAGGAAGGTGGCGTTGCCGGTCAGCCGCACCCGGTGCAGCGGCTGCCCGGCCGGTTGCACCTGCTCCTCCACCGCGATCTGGAGCTGCGAGGTCTGCCAGGCCGACTTGGCCACCGCCAGACCGACGCCGATCAGCACCCCGTCGAACAGGTCGGTGGCGATGATCGCGACCGCCGTCACCGCCAGCACCAGCGCCTCGCCCAGGTGTCCGCGGCAGAGCGCGACGATCCGGCGCACCGGCACCAGTTTGGCGCCGGCGTGCACCAGCACGGCGGCCAGTGCGGTGAGCGGGACGAGCCCGAGCACGCCGGGCAGCAGCGCGGTGAACAGCAGCAGCCAGCCGCCGTGCAGCACCCGCGAGGCCTTGGTGCGCGCGCCGGCCTGGACGTTGGTCGCGCTGCGCACGATCACCGCGGTCATCGGCAGCGCGCCGAGCAGTCCGCAGACGGCGTTGCCGACGCCCTGGGCGGTGAGCTCGCGGTCGTAGTCGGTGCGCGGGCCGTGGTGCATCCGGTCGACGGCGGCGGCGCTGAACAGCGTCTCGGCGGAGGCGATCAGGGTGAAGGCGACGACCGTGCCGAGCCCGGCGGTGCCGGCCAGGGCGGTCAGCGAGTCGTGGTCGGGCAGGTGGACCACGTCGAGCAGCCCGGCCACCCGGATCCGGGCCACCGGCAGGTCGGCGGCCGCGGTGACGGCGGCGGCCAGGCCGACGGCGGCCAGCGGAGCGGGGACGGCGCGGGCGGCACGCTCCGGCAGGTACTTCCAGCCGACCAGGACCAGCAGGGTGCCGACGCCGAGGGCGACCGCGCTCGGGCCGGCCTCGGCGGTCAGCACGTCGCCCAGCAGTTCGGGCAGTCCGGCGATCTTCTCCGGCCCGGTGGCGGGGGCGCGGCGGTCGGCGAGCGCGTAGAGCTGGCCGAACACCAGGGTCAGTCCGATGCCGGCCAGCATGCCGTGCACCACCGAGGCGGACATCGCCCGGAACCAGCGACCGAGCCGCAGGGCGCCCATCGCCAGCTGGAGCAGGCCGGTGCCGAGCACCAGCAGGCCGAGCGCGCCGACACCGAAGCGCTGGACGGCGTCGGCGACCAGGACGGTCAGCCCGGCGGCGGGCCCGCTGACCTGGAGACTGCTGCCGGGCAGCAGGCCGGCCACCAGGCCGCCGACGATCCCGGTGACCAGCCCGAGCTCGGCCGGGACGCCGGAGGCGACGGCCACGCCGACGCAGAGCGGGAGGGCGACCAGGAACACCACCAGCGAGGCGGGCAGGTCATGGCGCCAGGGGACGGCGCGCAGGGCGGCGGCCGGGGTGCGGGGCCGGCCCGGCGGGCCGTGCTTGCGGAGGCGGCCCGGCGGGCTGTCGCTCCGGTGGGGCGGCGGGTTCACCCGGTCACCGCCAGGGACCGGGCAGGGGTGCAGCAGCGCATGGGGACGTTCCTTCCGCGCACCCGCCGCAGCGGGCGCGCCGTTGCAGGGCGGGGAGCAGGAAGAGGGGGAAGGGGCCGCGGAGGGGCGGCGACAGCGGTACGGCCGCGGGTCCGGGCGGACCAGAGCGCGGCGGCGGGTGTCGGGTCGGTGCGGCCAGGGGGCGCGTCCCTCGCTCGGGTGCGGCGGACCGGGCACGCTGGTCCTGGACGGGGCCGCCGACGGAGTTCCCCCGCTCCCCGGCGCTCCCGAACCCCCCTTGCCGCGGCCTCAGTTGGACGTCACGGGCCCGGCGTGCCACCGACGGTACCCAGGGCGGCGGGGCGGGCCCACAGGCGGCACCGCCCCTTCACGGGCACTGCACACCGGCTGCGCTTTCCGGCGCGGAGCGTCCGCTTCCACGGGTACACCAGCGCGATGGCCGTCCTGACGTGCGAATCCCCTGCCCGGCCACCCCGACCCGGGCTTCCACATTCTGTTGAAGTTCTCTTGACGCCCTCACGGCCCCGCCCTACCTTGTTTTCACATGCAGAAACCGCTCTTCCGTATGGTGGAATTCGGAAGATGAGCCCTCCGAGCCACTGCGGGCCGACGCAGGAGAGATCCGATGCCTCGTATGACAGCCGCCCGCGCGGCCGTGGAGATCCTCGAACTCGAAGGAGTCGAGGTCGCGTTCGGCGTGCCGGGCGCAGCCATCAACCCGTTCTACGCCGCGCTCAAGGCCTCCGGCGGAATCCGGCACACGCTGGCCCGGCACGTCGAGGGCGCCTCCCACATGGCCGAGGGCTACACCCGCGCCGAGGCCGGCAACATCGGGGTCTGCATCGGCACCTCCGGCCCGGCCGGCACCGACATGATCACCGGCCTGTACTCGGCGATCGCCGACTCCGTCCCGATCCTCTGCATCACCGGCCAGGCGCCCGTCGCCCGGCTGCACAAGGAGGACTTCCAGGCCGTCGACATCGCCTCGATCGCGGCGCCCGTCACCAAGGCCGCCACCACCGTGCTGGAGGCCGCCCAGGTCCCCGGGGTGTTCCAGCAGGCCTTCCACCTGATGCGCTCCGGCCGCCCCGGCCCGGTCCTGATCGACCTGCCGATCGACGTCCAGCTGACCGAGATCGACTTCGACCCGGAGGCCTACCAGCCGCTTCCGGTCTACAAGCCGGCCGCCAACCGCACCCAGATCGAGAAGGCCGTCGCACTGCTCCAGGAGTCCGAGCGCCCGCTGATCGTCGCGGGCGGCGGCGTCATCAACGCCGACGCCTGCGAGCTGCTGCTGGAGTTCGCCGAGCTCACCGGCGTCCCGGTGGTCCCGACCCTGATGGGCTGGGGCATCGTCCCGGACGACCACGAGCTGAACGCCGGCATGGTCGGCCTCCAGACCTCGCACCGCTACGGCAACGAGAACTTCCTCGCCTCCGACTTCGTCCTCGGCATCGGCAACCGCTGGGCCAACCGCCACACCGGCGGCCTGGACGTCTACACCGCGGGCCGCACGTTCGTCCACGTCGACATCGAGCCCACCCAGCTCGGCAGGATCTTCGCCCCGGACCTCGGCATCGCCTCCGACGCCAGGGCCGCACTGGAGCTGTTCGTCGAGGTGGCGCGCGAGCTGCGGACCGCCGGCACGCTCAAGGACCGCAGCGCCTGGGCCGCCTCCACCCAGGAGCGCAAGGCGCAGCTGCAGCGCCGCACCCACTTCGACAACGTGCCGCTCAAGCCGCAGCGCGTGTACGAGGAGATGAACAGGGCCTTCGGCCCGGAGACCCGCTACGTCACCACCATCGGCCTGTCCCAGATCGCCGGGGCGCAGCTGCTGCACGTCTACAGGCCGCGGCACTGGATCAACTGCGGCCAGGCCGGCCCGCTCGGCTGGACCATCCCGGCCGCGCTGGGCGTCGCCACCGCCGATCCCGGGGGCCAGGTCGTCGCGCTCTCCGGCGACTACGACTTCCAGTTCATGATCGAGGAGCTGGCGGTCGGCGCCCAGCACCGCATCCCGTACGTCCACGTGCTGGTGAACAACTCCTACCTGGGGCTGATCCGCCAGGCGCAGCGAAACTTCGACATCGACTTCCAGGTCAAGCTGGAGTTCGAGAACGTCAACGCGCCGGAGCTGGGCGTCTACGGCGTGGACCACGTCAAGGTCGTCGAGGGCCTGGGCTGCAAGGCGATCCGGGTCACCGAACCCGAGGGCCTGCTGCCCGCCTTCGAGGAGGCCAAGAAGCTGGCCGCCGAGTTCCGCGTCCCGGTCGTGGTCGAGGCCATCCTGGAGCGGGTCACCAACATCTCGATGAGCGGCGACGACATCGACAAGGTCAACGAGTTCGAGGAGCTCGCCACCCTCCCCGAGCACGCGCCGACGGCCATCAGGCCGCTGGCCCTCTGACCCCGTCGGGGAGTGGGGCGTACGAGCCGCCCCGTACGCCCCCTCGCAGGCGGAACACCGGGGGTGCCGACACGGTTGAGCCGTCCGGGGCCGCTACGGTGGCCCCGGACGACACCCGATTTCCGCACTCCTGGCGACCCCTGCCGAAAGGACCACCACCGTGAGCCTGTACGACATCCCGCTGCACACCCTGGCCGGCGAGGCCGCGTCCCTTGCCGACTACAAGGGCAAGGCGCTGCTGATCGTCAACGTCGCGTCCAAGTGCGGCCTGACCCCGCAGTACACCGGCCTGGAGAACCTCCAGAAGCGCTACGCCGGGCGCGGGTTCACCGTGCTGGGCTTCCCGTGCAACCAGTTCGCCGGACAGGAGCCGGGCAGCGCCGAGGAGATCCAGAGCTTCTGCTCCACCACCTACGGGGTGACCTTCCCGCTGTTCGAGAAGATCGACGTCAACGGCGACGGCCGGCACCCGCTGTACCAGCAGCTGACCCAGGTGGCCGACGCCGAGGGCCAGGCCGGGGACGTCAGCTGGAACTTCGAGAAGTTCCTGATCTCGCCGGACGGCACCGTCGTCGCGCGCCTGCGCCCGCGCGTCGAGCCGGAGTCGGACGAGCTGATCGCCGCGATCGAGGCTGTGCTGCCGGCTTGACCACACGCACGACGAAGGCCCGCACCGGGAGACCGGTGCGGGCCTTCTGCGTTCGTAGCCTCATCCGTGGTCCCAACGGGGCCGCTTCGATTGCACAGCAGGGGGCTTCGCGGTTCGCGAGAAGCTCAGCCCCTGGATGACGCGCGCCGGGCTGCCGTCGTGCCCCGCCACTGGGCGCGGTACGCGGTGGGGGTGAGCCGGACCCGGCGCAGCAGGTGCCGGCGCAGCGAGTCCGGGCTGCCCAGGCCGCTGCGTTCGGCGACCTGGTCGACGGGAAGAGTCGTGGTTTCCAGAAGCTCGCAGGCCCGGTCGACGCGCTGTTGCAACAGCCACTGCAGCGCGGTGAGGCCGGTTTCGGCCTGGAAACGGCGAGTCAGGGTCCGCACGCTGGTGTGGGCGTGTCCGGCCAGGTCGGCAAGAGTGAGGGGCTCGTCGAGGCGGTCCATCGCCCAGGCCCTCGTTTCGGCCAAGGAGAACGTGCGGGTCGAGGGAACCGGCGAGGTCACCGTCTGGCTCTGGTCTCCGATGCGAGTCGGGGCGAGCAGCGTCAGCCGGGCTGCGGCGTTGGCCACTGCGGAGCCGTAGTCCGAGCGGATCAGATGCAGGCAGAGGTGGCACCGAGGTGCGCGCAGCAGGGTTCCTGGGCGAGGGGGTGATGAGTCCCTTCACGCTGTCGATCGCCCCACAGGTTCTGGCGGGCGAGGTGGCGTCCTATCCCGGACGTCTCGATGTACCGCAGTCCTGGTCGTACGTCGGGGACGTGGCCTCGACACTGGTGGCTGCCGCCCATGACGCCCGCTCCTGGGGACGGGCCTGGCACGTGCCGGCGGCGAACATCCCCGCGCGTGAACTGGCGGAACGCTTCGCGAAGCTGACAGCCTCCCCCGATCCGCGCCTGGAGCGTCTCGACCGCGATGCTCTCCTCACGCTCGCGGAGCGGAACCCCGTCTTCGGCGAACTCATCGAGATGCTTTACGCCACCGAGAACCCACACGTCCTCGACTCGACCGACACGCAGCACACGCTCGGCGTCACCCCGACCACCCTGGACGAGGCGCTGCTTGCCACAGCGCGGGGTCTGGCGAGGTAGCGAAACGAAACGGCCTGGCCGATCCCGATCCCCATCCCGAGCCTGCGCAGGCTCGGGATGGGGATCGGGATCGGGCTCACGGCAGCAGCAGCGTGGTGCCCGGTGGGAGTTCGCCGCTGCGGGCGGCGTCGCGCAGGTGGGCCAGCAGGGTGGTGTGCAGCGCCTCGGCGGCGCGGGTGAGCGGCACCTCGTGGCCGTGCGCGACCGCGATGGTGCGGCCCAGGCCCGGCCCGGCGAACGGGGTGACGGTCAGGCCCGAGCGGGCCGCCACCATGCCGGGGACCACAGCCGGTCCGAGCCCGGCCCGGACGAAGCCGAGCACCGCGTCCATCTCACCGCCCTCCACCGCGAACTCCGGCTCGAACCCGGCCGCCCGGCAGGCCGCCAGGGTCGCCTCGCGCAGGTCGTAGCCCTCCCGGAACATCACCAGCGGCCGGCCCTTCAGCTCCGTCACCCGGACCTTGCGCCGGGCCTGCCGCTCGGCCGCGACCAGCACCAGTTCCTCGTGCAGGAGTGCGGTGACCGCCAGTGCGGGCGCCTGCTCACCGCGCGCCGGGGTGATGACCAGCGCGAGATCCAGCTCCCCCGCCGCCAGCCAGCCGACCAGGTCACGCGAGCCGCCCTCGCGGACCATCAGCGTCACCCCCGGATAGCGGTCCCGGAAGACCCGCAGCACGTCCGGCACCAGGCTGGTGCACAGACTCGGCGGCGCCCCCAGCCGGACCCGGCCGCGGCGCAGCTGCACCGTCTCCTGCACGGCCAGCCGGGCGCTCTCGGTGTCCGCGAGGATGCGCCGGGCCAGCGGCAGCAGGGCGTCCCCGGCATCGGTCAGCGCGATGTTGCCCCGGGTGCGGTGGAACAGTTCGGCGCCCAACTCCCGTTCCAGCGACCGGATCTGCTGCGAGAGAGACGGTTGCGCGACGTGCGCCGCCTCGGCGGCGCGGGTGAAGTGCCGGGTCTCGGCCACGGCCAGGAAGTAGCGGAGTTGCTGGAGCTGCACAGGGCCAGGATAGGCCGCATCGATAGTCGACACCTATCGTCACGAGCCGCATCATGTCTTGGACGCACCGAACCCGCCGTCCCTACCGTTGCAGCCATGACAACCGCGACTCGGACGGCCCGGCATCCGTCCACCCTGGCGACCCTGTGGCGGTCGACCGTCGGCAAGAAGGCGGTCATGGCCGTCACCGGACTGGTCATGCTGCTGTACCTGGTCGCGCACATGCTGGGGAACCTCAAGGTGTTCTTCGGCCCGGACGACATCAACGGCTACGCGGCCTGGCTGCGCACCATCGGGCAGCCCTTCCTGGGCCACGAGTGGTTCCTGTGGATCGCCCGGGCGGGCCTGCTGGCCGCCGTGGTGCTGCACGGCGTCTCCGCGTACCAGCTCAGCCGCCGCGACCTCGCCGCCCGCCCGAGCAAGTACGTGCACCGGCGCCGGCGCGCCGGCTACGCGACCCGCACCATGCGCTGGGGCGGGGTGATCCTGGCGCTGTTCATCGTCTGGCACATCCTCGACCTGACCACGCTGACGGTGAACCCGGTCGCCGAGCACGGACACGTGTACCAGAACGTGGTGGGCACCTTCGGCCGCTGGTACAGCGACGTGATCTACATCGTCGCGATGCTGGCCGTCGGCTTCCACATCCGGCACGGCTTCTGGAGCGCCGCGCAGACCCTCGGCGCCAACAACGCCCGCCGCGACAAGGTGCTGAAGCTGGCCGCCAACGGTCTGGCGCTGCTGCTGACCGCCGGCTTCCTGTCCGTCCCCGTGGCCGTGATGTTCGGAGTTGTGAAGTGAGCTACCTGGAGTACACCGTCGGCGAGTCGATCGCCGACACCAAAGCACCCGCCGGACCGATCGAACAGCGCTGGGACCAGCGGCGGTTCGACGCCAAGCTGGTCAACCCGGCGAACCGGCGCAAGCACACCGTGATCGTGGTCGGCACCGGCCTGGCCGGCGGCGCGGCCGGCGCCACCCTCGCCGAACAGGGTTACCACGTCGTCCAGTTCTGCTTCCAGGACTCCCCCCGGCGCGCCCACTCGATCGCCGCCCAGGGCGGCATCAACGCGGCCAAGAACTACCGCAACGACGGCGACTCGGTCCGCCGGCTGTTCTACGACACCGTCAAGGGCGGCGACTTCCGCGCCCGCGAGTCCAACGTGCACCGGCTGGCCCAGGTGTCGGTGGAGATCATCGACCAGTGCGTGGCCCAGGGCGTGCCCTTCGCCCGCGAGTACGGCGGCCTGCTGGACACCCGGTCCTTCGGCGGCGTGCAGGTCTCCCGGACCTTCTACGCCCGCGGCCAGACCGGCCAGCAGCTGCTGCTCGGCGCCTACCAGGCGCTCTCCCGGCAGATCGCCGCGGGGAACGTGGAGATCCACCCGCGCACCGAGATGCTCGACCTGCTGGTGGTCGACGGCCGGGCCCGCGGCATCGTCGCCCGCGACCTGGTGACCGGCGAGATCACCAGCTACACCGCGGACGCCGTCGTCCTCGCCACCGGCGGCTACGGCAACGTCTTCTACCTCTCCACCAACGCCAAGAACTCCAACGCCACCGCGATCTGGCGGGCCCACCGGCGCGGCGCCTACTTCGCCAACCCGTGCTTCACCCAGATCCACCCGACCTGCATCCCGCGCTCCGGCGACCACCAGTCCAAGCTCACCCTGATGAGCGAGTCGCTGCGCAACGACGGCCGGATCTGGGTGCCCAAGGCCAAGGGCGACAACCGGCCGCCGGGGCAGATCCCGGAGGAGGAGCGGGACTACTACCTGGAGCGGATCTACCCCTCCTTCGGCAACCTGGTGCCGCGCGACATCGCCTCCCGGGCCGCCAAGAACGTCTGCGACGAGGGCCGCGGCGTCGGCCCCGGCGGCCAGGGCGTCTACCTGGACTTCGCCGACGCGATCCGCCGGCTGGGCCGGGACGCCGTCGAGGCCAAGTACGGCAACCTCTTCGAGATGTACGAGCGGATCACCGCCGAGGACCCGTACCGGGTGCCGATGCGGATCTACCCGGCGATCCACTACACGATGGGCGGGCTCTGGGTCGACTACGACCTCCAGACCACCGTCCCGGGCCTGTTCGCGATCGGCGAGGCCAACTTCTCCGACCACGGCGCCAACCGGCTCGGCGCCAGCGCCCTGATGCAGGGCCTGGCCGACGGCTACTTCGTGCTGCCGCCCACCCTCAACGACTACCTGGCCCGCCACCCGCTGCCCGCGGTGCCCGCCGACCACCCGGTGCTCGCCGAGGCGGAGGCCGAGGTCGAGGACCGGCTCAACCTGATCCTCGCGGTGGACGGCGACCGCACCCCGGACTCCTTCCACCGCGAGCTCGGCGAACTCCTCTGGGACGAGTGCGGGATGGCCCGCGACGAGGCCGGGCTGAAGCGCGCGCTGGAGCGGATCCCGCAGCTGCGCGAGGAGTTCTGGCGCCGGATCAAGGTGCCCGGCACCGGACAGGAGCTCAACCAGTCGCTGGAGAAGGCCAACCGGCTGGTCGACTACTTCGAGCTGGCCGAGCTGATGTGCCTGGACGCGCTGCACCGCGCCGAGTCCTGCGGCGGCCACTTCCGCACCGAGAGCCAGACCCCCGACGGCGAGGCCGCCCGCCGCGACGAGGAGTTCTCCTACGCCGCCGCCTGGGAGTTCACCGGCACCGGCGCGGCACCCGTCCTCCACCGCGAGGAACTCGACTTCGAGTACGTCCACCCCACCCAGCGGAGCTACGCATGAACCTCACCCTGCGCATCTGGCGCCAGGCGGGCCCGGACGCACCCGGCTCGATGACCACCTACCGGGTCAGCGGGATCAGCCCGGACATGTCCTTCCTGGAGATGCTGGACACCCTCAACGAGGAGCTGATCACCCGCGGCGACCAACCGGTCGCCTTCGACCACGACTGCCGCGAGGGCATCTGCGGCGCCTGCGGCATGGTCATCAACGGCCAGGCGCACGGCCCCGAGCGGACCACCACCTGCCAGCTGCACATGCGGCACTTCCAGGACGGCGACACCATCGACGTCGAGCCCTGGCGGGCGGCGGCCTTCCCGGTGGTCAAGGACCTGGTGGTGGACCGCACGGCCTTCGACCGGATCATCGGCTCCGGCGGCTACATCACCGCCCCCACCGGCAGCGCCCCGGATGCACACGCGACGCCCGTCCCCAAGGAGGCCGCCGACACCGCGTTCGAGCACGCCGAGTGCATCGGCTGCGGCGCCTGCGTGGCCGCCTGCCCGAACGGCTCGGCGATGCTCTTCACCTCCGCCAAGGTGGTGCACCTCAACGTGCTCCCGCAGGGCGCGCCCGAACGCGCCGCCCGGGTGCGGAACATGGTCTCGGCCATGGACGCCGAGGGCTTCGGCGGCTGCACCAACACCGGTGAGTGCGCCACGGCCTGCCCCAAGGGCATCCCGCTGCCCAGCATCGCGGCGATGAACCGGGAGTTCCTGCGGGCCGCCCGCGGCTGACACTCCCTTTCGTACGGTCGGCCCCTCGCTCTGGTGCTCAGGCGGGGGGCCGACGCCTTTCCGCGGGGGCGTGCGGCGGCGATTCGCGCTACCCGTACGGGTGGTGGATCGCCGGGAGCGGTGCTTCCTGACGGAGAATCGCGCTACGGTGGTGCTCCGCCACGGAAGGACGGCATATGCCCGAGGTTCAGTCCTGTTCCGGTTGCGGCGGGTCCGGGGGGACCCAGAAGACCGAGGCAACGGTCGAACTGGACGAGGAAGGAAGCATGGTGCCCAGCGTCCACACCTTCTGGTCGCCCTGCGGTCGGTGCCACGGATCCGGGACGGTGATCATCGGATGAGGTTCGTCTTCGAGTGCGTCGAGTGCGGTGGGCACTACCTGCCGCCCGAGGAGATGGTGTACCCGGACGGGCCGGCCTCGCCGGTCTGGTGCAGCGCCTGCCAGAGCGCAAAGCGCGCAACCGGCGTCCGGGAGGACCCGCTGCTCGCCCGGGTCGCGCTGGCCGCCGCCCGGGCCGCGCTGGCCGGGCGGGCCGCCGAGGCGGCCGAGCAGCCGGCGCGCTTCGACGTCCGCCCGTCCCGGCCGCCGCTGTCCCGCCGGGCCAGGTCCGGCCCCGGTGTGGTGCGCAGCAAGCTGGGCTGACGGCCCGCGGTCGGCGGCGGCCGGGGCATACGAACCGACGGTACGTCAGTTATCCGGCGCCACAATGAACTTGTGCAGACCCGGAACGTGCTGGCACATTGTCCTCCCTCGCACGACAGTCTTGGGGGACATGGCCATGCAGCCGACCGATCCTGCCGATTCGACCCGGGCCGGGCAGACCGGCTCCTTCCCGTCCGCTCCGCCGCCGCCCGGCGGGCCGCCGACACCGGCCCCGTTCGGGCCGCCACCGCCCGCCGCCCCGCCGCCGGCCTTCGCGAGCGGCTCCGCCGGTGCCCCGGCCACCATCCGGGTCGCGGTCACCAACCGCATCCTCTGGGTCGGGCAGGCGGCGTACCCGCTGGCCAACGTGGCCCGGGTCGGCACCTCGCTGATCGTCCCCGGCCGGCGCCGCGCGCTCCTGCGGCTGCTCGCCTTCGCCCTGGTCGTCTTCGTGCCCGTGTTCGTGGTCTCGCAGGCCACCGGCGGATCGTCGAGCCCGTACGGCTCGTCCTCGGACTCCGGGTCCGGCGCGATGGTCTTCGGCGGGGTGATCGTCGTGGCGGCCTACTTCCTGATCTTCACCTGGCCGGTGCTGCGCCGGCCCGACCTGTACGTGCTGGCCGTCGACACGGCGGGCCCGCCGACCGCGGTGCTGGCCTGGCACACCCCGCAGCCCGCGTTCGAGCTGCAGGCCGCCATCACCCGCGCGATCGAGAACCCGCAGGCCGAGTTCCAGCAGGTCGTCCAGACCATCAGCGTCGACCTGCGGCAGTACCAGTTCGGCGACAGCGTCAACATCTACGGCGGTCAGGGAAACACGGGAGTCAGCAAGTGAGCGACAACGAGCGCCCGAACGTCCAGTACGGCGACCGGGTCACCATCCACGGCGGCAGCAACAACGTCGGCATCCAGCACAACAACGGCCCGGTCGGCGGCGAGGCGCTGCCGCCGGAGGTGGCCGCGCTGTTCTCCCGGCTCGCCGACGTGGTCACCGAGCTGGCCCGCGACGGCCGGCTCCGCGAGGCGGACCGGCAGAGCCTCGCCGAGGCCCTGCCGGTGCTGAACAGCCCGGCCGCCGAGGAGCCGGGCCGGCGGCGCAACACCCTTCTGCTGCTGGCCGGTCTGGCCCAGAGCCTCGGCGAGGCCGCCGCACCGGCGCTGGGCCTGGCGAACCAGCTCCTGGCCCTGATCAGCGGCTGACCGGCCGCCCGGCGTCCGGGGCGCCGTAGGCCCCCGTCCCGTCCGGCCCGGGCGGGACGGGGGTGCCGGCCGGGTCAGGCGGCGGCGGTTTCGGCGAGGAAGCGCTGCACCAGCTCGCCGACGGCGTCCGGGGCGTCCTCGGGGCTGTAGTGGCCGACGGCGGGCAGTTCGACGACCCGCCCGTGGGGGAACGCCTCGGCGAACAGCGGCAGGAAGTGCCGGGCGGCGAGCGTCCGGTCGTCCGCACCCCACAGGGCGAGCGCGGGCAGGGCGGCGAGCGCCGCGCGGGCTTCTGCGCTCGGGGCCGCGAAGGTGTGCGCCCCGGTCGCGAAGCCCTCCGCCCAGCCGATCGCGCCCGCGGCCTCCGCACGGGAGGGGAAGGCCGCGCCGTAGGCGGCCGGCCGGGTGTCGACGGTCAGGACGTTCTCCCGGAAGCCGTTGAGCTCCAGGATGCCGAGGATCGTGTGGCCGAGTTCGCCGAGGACGGCGCCCAGGCTCCCGTCGGCATGCGCCCGGGCGATCCAGCCGAACCACGGGGACTCGGCCGCGTTGGCGGCGAGCGCCGCGCCGAGGCCGGGCTGGCCGAAGGGCGTGGGGCCGTTGACGCTCACCACCCGGGTGATCAGCCCGGGGTGACGGACGGCCAGGCCCATGCCGACCGGCCCGCCGAAGTCGTGCATGACCAGGGTGATTTCACGCAGGCCGAGGTCCAGGACCAGCGCCTCCAGGTTGTCGACGTGGTCCTGCAGCCAGTAGCTGCGGTCGGCCGGGGTGGCACTCTTGCCGAAGCCCATGTGGTCGGGGACGACCACCCGGTGGGTCGGGGCCAGCCGGCGGATCAGGTCCCGGAAGAGGTAGCCCCAGGTGGGCTCACCGTGCAGGCAGAGCACCACGGGGCCGGCCCCCTCGTCCACGTAGTGCATGGGGAAGCCGGGGGCCGCGCTGAAGTGCGGTCGGTACGGGAAGGTGCCGTCGAAGGTCTCGTGGGCAGCGATCATGGGCTGGATCCGCTCCAAAGTGGTAGCAAATTAAAACCGCAAGGCCGAGGCTAGGCCCTTGTGGTTTCATTACGCAACCACGATGGTCGGGGCGGTTCCGCGGGAACTCGCGGGAGCTCTCAGAACAGCGCCTCCTGGGTGTCCGGCTCCGGCGGACGCAGGCGCTCGTGGAGGGTCAGTCCCTCGGAGCCGCGGCCGGCGACCGGGCTGAGCGTCCAGCCGGTGAGCAGCCGGGTGTCCAGCAGCAGCGGGCCGGAGCCGTCCGTCTGATCGAGGAAGAGGTGCCGGCCCACCGGCGGCCGGAGCCGGCCCGCGACGACCGCGCCGTCGGCCAGCCCGGCGATCTCCCGGTACGCCTCCGGGGCGCCGCCGGCCAGGCCGTAGCGCTCGACGTGGTCGACCACCGGACGGTCGGCGAGCAGTTCCAGGGCGTGGCCGCCCAGCAGCCCGTGCGCCCGGGCGCGGGCCTCGGTGAGCACCGCACGGCGGTACGGGGCGTCGCCGTGCGACCACCAGTGGTCGGTCTTGAGCCGGGACTTGTACCGCTCGCGGGCCAGGCCCGAGGCGGCGACGGTGAGTTCGGCGCGCCGGATCGCCGGCAGGGCGCCTCGGGCGGTGAACACGTAGGCCAGCGCGCCCTGTTCGAGCAGCCGGCTGTCGCCGCGCTGCTCGGCGGTCAGGCCGACCTTGAGCAGGCCCTCGCCGAACCAGGCGAGGTAGAGCAGGTAGGTGCGGCCGTCGTCGAGGATCTGGTCCCGGGCGAGGGCGAGGCCGCGGTCCACGCTCTGGCAGGCCGGGCACTGCGTCGCGCCGCCGCCCGGATCGATCACCGCGTGGTGCGGGCAGGGCGTCCGCTCCGTCGCCCCGGCCAGCCAGGCCCCGACGCAGCGGCGCGGGCCGCCCAGCAGCCAGCCGACCTCCGCCCCCGGCGCGACGGCGCGCTCGTGCACCCGGGCGCCGCGCGCGGCCCCGAGCACGGCGCGGCCGTCCCGCCAGCTCAGGCCGGTGGAGATCCAGCCGCCGGGGCGGGCCTGCTGCTCCGGGTGCTGCGGGGGGATCGTCACGTTTCTCCTTGCCGTCCGTAGCCGTCGAGACTACCCGGTGCCACCGACAGCGCGGGCTGCTGCGCCGACGTGCGCGGCGGGTGCGGCCCGGATCCGGGAGGCGGCCGGTCTCCACCGGCCGGCGTTCCGCCCGGGGCCGCCCGTGAACTCTCCCCCTACGTCTCCCCCTTGGCGCCCCTGCGCCGCTCAGCGCCCGGCGCCCACCCCTCGAACGGCGGCCGGTGCTCGGGCCCCGGAGCGCCCTCCGGTGGCTCCGGAAGGCCCGCAGGTCATCGGCGCTTGGCCGGGCGGGGTGTTCACGTTCTATTGTGGCGGGCGCGGTCGGCGGCGTGGCCGGGAGGCGACGCGGCAGCGGTCGAGTCGGCGCGAGGCGAATGGGGTGGGCGGACGGTGTCGGGGCGGCGGAGCAGCGGGGTGCTGGCGATCTGGGCGGAGGCGCAGCGGCAGCAGCAGCGCCGGGAGGAGGCCCGGTGGCGCGCCGAGGCGGCGGAGCAGCGCCGCCGGGAGCGGGAGCAGCGTGAGGCGCAGAAGGCGGCCGCCCGCGACGAGCGCGAGGCGCAACGCGCCTACCAGCAGTCGCGGGAGGCGGAGGTCGCCCGGCGGACGGCCGAACTGGACGCCCGGGTCGAGGAGTTGAGGGGGCTGCTGGCCGCCGGGCTGGCCGCGCAGGCCTTCGGCCCGCAGGCCCTGCTGGCGCCGCAGCCGGTGCCGCCGTTCGACCCGGGGCCGCTGGGCGAGCCGGTGCCGATGCCGGACCAGTCATCGGCCCGGTACTTCGTGCCGCCGCCGGACCCGGTCCAGGCCCGCAACCCGGGTGTGCGGCAGCAGTACGAGCAGTACCTGGCCCAGGCCCGTGCCCGGTTCGAGCAGGACTGGTACGCCGCGCAGGCCCGGGAGGCCGACCGGCAGCACCGGCTGGCCGCGTACCACCAGGAGTACCTGACCCGGGTCGAGCAGTCCCGGCGGCAGCAGGAGGAGCTCGGCGCCCGGACCGAGGAGCTGCTGCGCCGACTGCGGGCGGGTGAGCCGGAGGCGGTGCAGGAGTACTTCACGGCCGGCCTGTACGCCTCGGCGGACTGGCCGGAAGGCTTCCCGCACCGGCTGGTGGCGGCCTTCGACGCCGGGAACCGCCAGCTGGTGGTGGACTGGGAGCTGCCCGGGCCGGACGTGGTGCCGGCCGCCGCCCGGGTGCGGTACGTGAAGACGGACGACCGTGAGGCGGAGGTGGCCCGTCCGGCGACGGAGCGCAAGGCGCTGTACCGGGAGGTGCTGGCGCAGTCGGCGCTGCGGGTGGCGGCCGAGCTGTTCCGGGCGGACCGGGACGGGCTGCTGGACTCGGTGGTGCTGAACGGCTTCGTCCTCGGCATCGACCCGGCGACCGGCCGGGAGGCCGAGCGCTTCCTCTCCACCCTGACCGCCACCCGGGCCGGCTTCGCCGCCCTGGCGCTGGACCGGGTGGCCCCGGTGGAGTGCTTCCAGGGCCTGGGCGGCCGGCTGTCGGCGCGCCCGGAGCGGCTGGACGAGGTGCGCCCGGACCGGCGGCCGGAGAGCATCGGCGGGAGCCTGGCCGGACACGGCGGCGAGGACGAGCCTGACCTGTTCGCGATGGACCCGCTGGACTTCGAGGACCTGATCGCCGAGCTGTTCCGGCTGCGCGGCTTCCGGGTGATGACCACGGCCCGCAGCGGCGACGTCGGGGTGGACGTGGTGGCCGAGGACCTGGACCCGGTGACCGGCGGCAAGATCGTGATCCAGGCGAAGCGCTACAAGAAGACCGTCCCGCCGACGGCGGTGCGCGACCTGGAGTCCACCGTCCGCCACCACGGCGCGATCAAGGGCATCCTGGTCACCACCGCGGGGTTCGGCCGCGGCTCGTACAGCTACATCGAGGGCAAGCCACTGACCCTGGTGAGCGGCCCGGAACTGGTCGCCCTGCTCGCCGAGCAGGGCCTGCGCGGCCGGCTCGGCGGCGGTGCCGCCGCCGCCGCTGCCACGGCTGCGGACGACAAGCCCGAGGAGGCCGGCGAGACCGCCCTCACGGTGAGCTGGCAGAGCCGGACGGCCGGCGGGGACGCGGTGGAGCTGGACGTCACCGCCTTCCTGTGCGCCGGCGGCCGGGTGCTGAGCGACGAGCACTTCGTGTTCTTCAACAGCCCGCAGGACCCGGACGGCGCCGTCCGGCTGCATCCGACCCACTCGGTGCCGGGCCAACCGACCCGGGCGGTCCGGCTTGCCCTGGACCTGCACCGGCTGCCGGCCGCCGTCGAGGAGGTGGTGGTCGCCGTCTCCACCGAGGAGGAGGAGCACCCGGCGCTGCCGCTGGGCTACGTGCACGGGCTGGCTCTCGCCGCCGCGTACGGGCCGGGCGCGGGCGGCCCGGGCGCCTGGGCGGGCCCGACCGGCGGGGTGCCGGACAGCGCGATGCTGCTGGGGGCGTTCCTCCGGGCCGGCGGCGGCTGGGAGTTCAGCCCGTCCGGACGGGCGGTGGCGAACGGCCTGGCCGGGCTGGCGTCGGCCTTCGGCGTGGCGGTGGAATAGGCAGCCTCGATCCCGGCCCCCAGCAGCCGGCCAGGCCCTTGGTCCTCAGGGGTCGGGTCATACCTGAGGAGGAGAGCGCCCCCGCCACCCCGCCGGGTCGGCGGGGGCCGACCGCCCTCGCGGCATACACGTCGCATTCGAACAGCTTGGGATGATGTTACGGAACAAAACATTCCGTTCATCCGTACCAGGAGTCCACGTGACGTTCCCCGCAACCGCCGTCCACACCGGCCTGGCGGCCGCCCGAGCCACCGGCCTGAACAAGGTCTACGGGGAGGGGGAGACCCGCGTCGTCGCCCTCGACAACGTCAGCGTCGTCTTCCCCCAGGGCGAGTTCACCGCCATCATGGGCCCGTCCGGCTCCGGCAAGTCCACCCTCATGCACTGCATGGCCGGCCTCGACACCGTCACCTCCGGCTCCTCCACCATCGGCGACACCGAGCTCGTCGGCCTCAAGGACAAGCAGCTCACCCAGCTGCGCCGGGACCACATCGGCTTCATCTTCCAGGCCTTCAACCTGCTCCCCACGCTGACCGCCCTGGAGAACATCACGCTCCCGATGGACATCGCCGGCCGCAAGGTCGACAAGGCCTGGCTCGACCGCGTCGTCGACACCGTGGGCCTGTCCGGACGCCTCAGCCACCGGCCCTCCCAGCTCTCCGGCGGCCAGCAGCAGCGCGTCGCCTGCGCCCGCGCCCTGGCCGGCAAGCCCGACATCATCTTCGCCGACGAGCCCACCGGCAACCTCGACTCCCGCTCCGGCGCCGAGATCCTCTCCTTCCTGCGCAACTCCGTACGCGAACTCGGCCAGACCGTCGTCATGGTCACCCACGACCCGGTCGCCGCCTCCTACGCCGACCGCGTCGTCTTCCTCGCCGACGGCCGCATCGTCGACGAACTCCACAACCCCACCGCCGACACCGTCCTGGACCGCATGCGCCGCTTCGACGCCAAGGGCCGCACCAGCTGAGCCCCTCGCCCCGCAACGCACCCGTCCCCCGAGTACCCCAGGACTGACACCCCCTCATGTTCCGCACCGCACTGCGCAACGTGCTCGCCCACAAGGGCCGACTGCTGATGACGGTACTGGCCGTCATGCTCGGCACCGCCTTCGTGGCCGGCACGCTGGTCTTCTCCGACACCTTCGGCAACGCGCTCAGGACCCAGAGCTCCAAGAGCTACACCGACATCGCCGTCACGGTCAGCGACCACGAGGCCGCGAACCTCAGCTACCAGCACGGTGACCGGGCCGTCGACAGCCCGACCCTCACCGAGGAGGCCCGTACGAAGGTCGCCGCGCTGCCCGACATCGCCGAGGTCCGCGGTGTGGTCAGCGGCTTCGCCGGCATCGCCGACAAGAAGGGCGCGCTGATCGGCAACGGCTTCTCCACCACCGGCACCAACTACGTGCCGGGCGCCGACGGCACCGACCCGCGCTACCCGCTGGTCGAGGGCCGCGGCCCGAAGGACGCCACCGAGATCGCGCTGGACGCCAGGACCGCCGACAAGGGCGGCTTCAAGGTCGGCGACACGATCCGGGTCGCGGTCAACGGCCCGGTGATGAAGCTCAAGCTCACCGGCACCGTGAACACCAACGACCCGCGGGTGGTGGCCGGCGGCTCGCTGGCGGCCTTCGACACCGCCACCGCCCAGCAGCTCTACCTGAGCCCGGGCCGCTTCGCCGAGCTGGACGTCAAGGCCAAGCCGGGTGCCGACGACTCCGCGCTGCTCGCCGCCGTCAAGCAGGCCGTCCCGCAGGGCGACAACATCGAGGCCAAAACCGGCCGTGAGCTCGCCGACGAGCAGGACCGGATGATCAAGCAGGGCACCCAGGTGCTGAGCACCGCCCTGCTGGGCTTCGCGGGCATCGCGCTGTTCGTCGGGATCTTCATCATCGCCAACACCTTCACCATGCTGGTCGCCCAGCGCACCAAGGAGCTGGCCCTGCTGCGCGCCGTCGGCGCCACCCGCCGTCAGATCACCCGCTCGGTGCTGATCGAGGCGCTGCTGGTCGGCCTGACCGCCTCGGTGACCGGTCTGCTGGCCGGCATCGGGATCGCCGTCGGGCTCAAGGCGCTGCTGAACGGCCCGTTCGACGCCAACCTGCCGGACGGCCCGCTGATCGTCGCCCCGCGCACGGTGATCGCCGCGATCGTGGTCGGCGTGCTGGTCACGGTGCTGGCCGCCTGGCTGCCCGCCCGCCGGGCCTCCCGGATCGCGCCGGTGGCGGCGATGAGCTCGGCCGAACAGCCCCCCACCCACAAGGGCCTGGTGGTCCGCAACACCATCGGTTCGCTCTTCTCCCTGGTCGGCGCCGTCGCGCTGGCGGCCGGCGTGGGCACCAAGGAGGTCAAGCTGGTCGGCGTCGGCGCGGGCGCGCTGCTGATCGGCGTGTTCGTCCTGACCCCGCTGCTGTCCCGGCCGCTGATCGCGCTGTTCGCCCCGCTGCTGCGCGCCGTGTACGGCACGCCGGGCAAGCTGGCCCAGGAGAACGCGGTCCGCAATCCGCGCCGCACCGCCGCCACCGCCTCGGCGCTGACCATCGGCGTCACCCTGATCACCTCGCTGACCGTCATCGGCGCCTCGGTGAACCAGGCCATGGACAAGGTCACCGCGAGCGACTTCAAGGCCGACTACACGGTCGCGATGGAGAACGTCTCCCCGCTCTCCCCCGAGGTCGCCGCCCAGATCGCCAAGGCGCCCGGCGTCAGCGTGATGAGCACGGAGCGCGACATGGCGGTCAGGACCGGGCAGAACGGGGAGGATTTCGAGTCGATCACCGCGGTGGACGCCGCGACCATCGACCAGCTGGCCACCGTCAAGGTCAAGGAGGGCTCTGCGGACGCCCTCAAGCAGGGCAAGCTGCTGGTCAGTTCGGGCCGGGCCGAGAAGGCCGGCTACAAGGTCGGCGACACCCTCGCCGTCACCTACCCGGACGGCGCCAAGGGCTCGCTGACCGTCGGCGGCATCCTGGAGGCCAACATCGCGCTGGCCTCGGTGGTCGCCCCGGAGGCTGTGATCGGCCCGCACGCGGCGCCCGGCTCCGGCGTGGACAAGGTCCTGGTCAAGGGCGTGAACGGCCCGACCGAGGAGCTGAAGCAGGCGCTGCGCGACGCGACCGGCGGCAACCCGCTGATCGCGGTCAAGGGTGCGAAGGAGATCAAGGCGGAGAACAGCCGGATCATCACCAACATCCTGAACCTGATGTACGGGCTGCTCGGCATGTCCGTGGTCATCGCGGTGCTCGGCGTGGTCAACACCATGGCGATGTCGGTGTTCGAGCGTCGCCGGGAGATCGGCATGCTGCGGGCGATCGGCCTGGACCGGCTCGGCATCCGCCGGATGATCCGGCTGGAGTCGCTGCTGATCGCGCTGTTCGGCGGGCTGGTGGGTGTCGGCCTCGGCGTCCTGGCCGCCTGGGCGGCCGTGCGCACGATGCCGAGCAGCCTCAAGGTCGTCACCGTGGTGCCGCCGGTGCAGACCGTCGGTTTCCTGCTCGCGGCCGCCGTGATCGGCCTGCTGGCCGCGCTCTGGCCGGCCCACCGGGCGGCCAAGCTCGACATCCTGGACTCGATCAAGAGCCAGTAGCGGTCCGGAAGTACGGAAGCCGGGAGCCCCCGGGGCGGTTCGATGAGAACCGCCCCGGGGGCTCCGTCATGTCGTCAGCCGAACATCATCAGTCGAAACGCATCAGGTGAGAAGCATCAGTTGAAGAGCACCTTCTCGTTGTTCGGCTGCAAGGTGCCGGTGGTCAGCCCGGCGGCCGGGACCAGCAGCTGGCCGGCCGGCTTGCCGTCGGGGCCGAGCACCTCGGCGGTGACCGGCGTGGTCTCGTCCGGCGCGGTGACCTGGAGGCCGGTGAGCACGTGGCAGGTCGAGTCCGACTTGTCGCAGACGCTCCACTTGAGGCCCGCGTAACCGGACTTGTTGGGCTTCAGGGTGACCAGCACCGCCGGCCCGGGGTGCGCATCGCGGTTGGCCGACAGCGCGTCGGCGCTGTTGTCGGCCTTCAGACCGCCGAAGCCCGGGTAACCGTACAGGGTGCAGTTGTGGTCGCTCTTGTTCTTGATCGTCAGCATGGCCGAACCCGCGCCCTTGATCTGCACGGTGGCGGTGATCTCGTCGCTCTTGCACCGCGAACCGGCCGCCTGGCCGGCCATCGGGTCGCCGGGGACGGTGGCCCCGGCGGCGCTCGCCTTCGGGTCGCCCGGCTTGTCGTCCGTGTACTTCACGTCGTCGCACGCGGTCAGCAGTACGGTCGCCGCGAGGGCCGCAACACCGGCGGCGACTAACCTGGCAGGCCTGCGAACGGTCATGTTCCCCCCATGGGTGGGTAATGGCATGGAGCTGTCACTCTTAGTACGAAGGTCCTGGCGGAACGGTTCCACTGGGGCTGCGGTTTGTCAGAGCTGACCGCTTTTCTCCTTTTCCTGACTTGTTCCGGCCGGAGCTGGCGAGAACCAGCGAGAATCAGCGCCGTACAAGCGCCTTACAAGCGCCGCACAAAAGCGAAAACCGCCCCGCCCGGCGGGTGCCGGGCGGGGCGGTTGCGGTGCCGAAGCGCCGGATCAGGCAGCCGGCTTGGCGGCCACCGGCTGGGCGGGCTTGGCCTTGCCGCCGCCGAAGAGGTTGAAGAACACGGCCAGCGTGGGCAGCAGGTAGAGCAGCCAGACCACCAGCTGGAGCACCGTCGGGTCCGGCTGGAAGTTGAACACGCCCTTCAGCAGGGTGCCGTACCAGCTGTCCTTGGGGATGGTGCTGGAGATGTCGAAGGCCACGCTGTGCAGGCCGGGCAGCCAGCCGGCCTCCTGGAGGTCGTGCACGCCGTACGCGAGCACCCCGGCCGCGACCACGACCAGCATCGCGCCGGTCCAGGTGAAGAACTTGGCCAGGTTGATCTTCAGTGCGCCCCGGTAGAACAGCCAGCCGAGCACCACCGAGGTGAGCAGGCCGAGCGCGGCGCCGACCAGCGGGTTCCAGCCGTCGCCGGTGGCCTGGACCGCGGTCCAGATGAACAGGGACGTCTCCAGGCCCTCGCGGCCGACGGCGAGGAAGGAGGTGACCACCAGGGCCGCGGTGCCCATCGCGATCGCCGCGTCCAGCTTGCCGTGCAGCTCGGACTTCAGGTGCCGGGCGGTGCGCCGCATCCAGAACACCATCCAGGTCACCAGGCCGACCGAGATGATCGACAGCGAGCCGCCGAGCGCCTCCTGGGCCTCGAAGGTGAGCTGCGAGGAGCCGAACTGCAGCACCGCGCCGAAGGCCATGGAGAGCGCCACGGCCGAGCCGACGCCGATCCACACCGGCGGCAGCTTGTCCTTGCGGTCGGTCTTCACCAGGTAGGCGATCAGGATGCAGACGACCAGGCTGGCTTCGAGACCTTCACGCAGGCCGATCAGGTAGTTGCCGAACACGCGGGCTCCTGGGGGGGTTTAGAGGTGGTACGAGGGGGTTGCGAGAGGGTCAGCCGAACAGGGCCTGGCCCCACCACTCCCCCGGCTTGCGCACGCCCGCCGGGCAGGCGAAGTGGGCGGAGCCGACGTGCTGGATGTACTCGTTGAGCTTGTCGCTCGCGGCGAGCTTCTGCTGGAGCGGGACGAAGGCCTTGCGGGTGTCGCGCTGGTAGGCGAGGAAGAACAGCCCCGCGTCCAGGCGGCCGAGGCCGTCGGTGCCGTCGGTGAAGGAGAAGCCGCGGCGCAGGATCATCAGGCCGCTGTTGGCGTCCGGGTGGGCGAGCGCGACGTGCGAGGTCGCGGGCATCGCCTTGAGGTCCGGAGCGTCGTGCTCCTTGCCCTTGCCGTACGGGGCGCCCTCGCCCTTGGTGCGGCCGAAGGTGTCCTCCTGGTCCTTGAGCGAGGCGCGGTCCCAGGTCTCGATGTGCATCCGGATCCGCCGGGCGACCAGGTAGGAACCGCCGGTCATCCACTCCGGGCCGTCGCCGGGGGCGGCCCAGACGTGGTCGGCCAGCTTCGCGGTGTCGGTGCCCGCGATGTTGTGGGTGCCGTCCTTGAACCCCATCAGGTTGCGCGGGGTCTGCTCGTCCGGGGTGGTCGAGGAGGTCTTGCCGAAACCGAGCTGCGACCAGCGGATGTTGACGGTGCCCATGCCGATCCGGGCCAGGTTGCGGATCGCGTGCACGGCGACCTGCGGGTCGTCGGCGCAGGCCTGGACGCAGAGGTCGCCACCGCTGCGGGTCGGGTCGAGCTTGTCGCCCTTGAAGTTCGGCAGGTCGATCAGGGCCTCGGGGCGCTTGGCCTGGAGGCCGAAGCGGTCCACACCGTCCTTCTCGAACAGGCTCGGGCCGAAACCGATGGTCAGGGTGAGCCGGGAGGCGGGCAGGCCGAGGGCCTCGCCGGTGTCGTCCGGCGGCGCCTCCGGCGAACCGGGCACCGCGCCGGTGCCGACCTCGCGGCCGCCGGTCATCGCGGCGGCCGCCTTGGTCCACTCCTTGAGCAGCTTGACCAGGGACTCCCGGGTGGCCTTCTCGGAGACGTCGAAGGCGGCGAAGTGCAGCCGGTCCTGGACCGGGGTGGATATGCCCGCCTGGTTCTCGCCGTAGAACGGCACCTCGGCACCGACCGGGGCGGCCACCGGAACGGCGTCGTCCTGCCGGGTCGCCGCGGCGACCGAGCCGACGGCCGCGGCGCCGAGTGCGACGCCCGCACCGGCCCAGCCGATGACGGCGCGCCGGCTGACCGCGCCCCTGGTCTCGGTGGCGTCGGCGGCGGCCGGCGTCCCGTTCTGCTGCTCGTTCTCCGCGTCCATCTGCGGGCGGGCCCTTCTGCTGTGCTGGATTGTGCGCTGGCCCACGGAGGCCGTGGCGCCCGGATCACGGGCCGCCACGGCGTCGGTGGGGGTGGTACTCCGGGTGTGCGTGGCCGGTTACTTGACGACCACGGCGGCGGCCAGCTTCGACAGCGGCTCGCTCAGCGAGTTGACCGCGTCGGAGAAGGTCTTGCGCTCGGCCTCGGTGACCTTGTCGTAGGAGGTGAAGGTGCCGTCGGCCTGCTTGTACTTGGCCAGCAGGGTGTTGATGGCGGCGAACTCGGAGTCCAGCGTCTTGGCCAGCTCCGCGTCCTTCTCGGAGGCGACCGGCTTCAGCAGCTCGTAGGCCTTCTGCGCGCCCTCGACGTTGGCCTGGAAGTCGGCCAGGTCGGTGTGGCTGTAGCGCTCCTCCTCACCGGTGATCTTGTTGGTGGCGACCTCGTCCAGCAGCTCCTTGGCGCCGTTGGCCATGCTGGTCCCGGTGATCTCGGCGTCGGGGATCTTCTTCTGCCAGTCCTTGAGGTCGGCGACCAGCTGGTCGGCGAGCTTCTTCTCGTCGTCGCCGATCTTCGCGTCGACCCAGAGCGACTTCTCCAGCTTGTGCCAGCCGGTCCACGCCTGGCCCGGCTCCAGCTTGTCCTCGCGGGTGTCGGTCTTCGGGTCGACGTCGCCGAAGCTCTCGGCGACCGGCTCGGTGCGCTCCCAGCCGGTGCGCGAGGGCGCGTACAGCGACTTGGCCTTCTCCAGGTCGTCCGCCTTGATCGCGGCGACGAAGGCCTCGACGGCCGGGATGGTGGCGTCGGCCTGCTCCTGGGCGTACGT
The DNA here is from genome assembly GCF_044767505.1 of Kitasatospora sp. NPDC101235. Taxonomy (NCBI): domain Bacteria; kingdom Bacillati; phylum Actinomycetota; class Actinomycetes; order Kitasatosporales; family Streptomycetaceae; genus Kitasatospora; species Kitasatospora sp. NPDC101235. Next base: position 196,421 of record NZ_JBIWNZ010000004.1, on the reverse strand, counting down.
GCGGTAGGCGTCGACGGCGGCGGCCAGGCGCGGGTCGGCCGGCGCGGCGCTGCCGCCCTCGCCGGTGACGGTGATCTTCTGGCGGATGCCGTTGCCGACCATGCCGGGCTTGCAGGCGATCTCGTACGAGCCGGCCTTGATCTCGGCGTTGATGCTGGTCTTGGTGCCGGGGCCGATGTTCTCGCGCTCGGTGATGATCTTGTCACCGTCGCCGTAGACGTAGACCTCGGTGGTCTTGGAGCCCTTGTTGCTGATGTCCAGCACGACGTGTCCGGCCGGGAAGCTGGTCCTGGAGACCTCGCAGGCGCTGTCGGTCGCGTTCACCTTGACCGCGTCGGCGGAGGCCGCCTTGTCGTCCTTCTTGGACGCGCAGCCGGCCAGGGTTGCGGTCGCCACGGCGAGGGTGAGCAGCGCGGCTGCGGTGGAACGGCGACGGGCGGACATGCGGGCTCCAACGGAAAAGGGCATGGGTGTGCCGAGGCAGTGCGGCCGACTGGGGACCAGCAGACCGTCGTTAGCTAAGGCATACCTTACGTAAGGATACTTTTCCGTCTACACCCACCCCCTGAACCGTTACCTTCCCGGTGTGCGGCGGGCGGCGGCCCGGGCCGTCCAGCGGCCCTCGTGACGGCTGATCCGGATCGAGTGGCCGAAGGTCTCGCTGATCAGCTCCGTGGTCATCACCTCGTCCACCGGCCCGGCCGCGACGCACTCGCCCCCGCGCAGCAGCAGGGCGTGGGTGGTGCTCTCCGGCAGCTCCTCCAGGTGGTGGGTGACCAGCACGCTGGCCAGCTCCGGGTGCTGGTGGCGCAGCAGGTCAAGGCTGTCCAGCAGCAGTTCCCGGGCGGTCAGGTCGAGCCCGGTGGCCGGCTCGTCGAGCAGCAGCAGCCGGGGGCTGGGCATCAACGCGCGGGCGATCAGCGCCCGGCCGCGCTCGCCCTGGGACAGCGTGGTCCACGCGGCCTCGGCCATCGCCCGCATGCCGAGCGTCTCGATCAGCTGCTCGGCCCGCTCCAGCGCCTCCGGGGCCGGCTTGCGGTGGAACTCCGGCTCGATGGTGTTGGTGTGCCCGGTGAGCACCACCTCGCGCACGGTCAGCGGCGAACGCAGCGGGTGGCGCGGGTTGACGTGCCCGAGGTGGGCGCGCAGCTCGCGGATGTCCACCTGGCCGAGCCGGCGGCCGAGCACGTCCACCTCGCCGCGGGTGGGGTGGGAGACCGCACCGAGCAGCGCGAGCAGGGTGGACTTGCCCGCGCCGTTCGGGCCGAGCAGCGCCCAGTGCTCGCCGGGCCGGATCTCCAGGGTGATCCCGCGCAGCAGGTGGCGGCCGTCGCGCACGACGTCCACGTCCCGGGTGCGCAGCAGCGGCCCGGCGAAGTCGGGGGCGGACGAGTTCATGGCAGCGGGACTCCGATCGCGGCGCCGGGCAGGGTGCGGGCGGGGCGCCGCACCGGACGGGCCGGCGCCGTCCGTCCGCGTGCAGAGTACAACCGGCCTCCGGTGGCGGGCCTGGCCGTCCGAGGGGTGGACGCACCAGGACCCTGTTGCCCGACGGGAGTTGGGAGGAGGATCGCGCCTCCGAGGGGACGAGGGGGCGAGTCCGCCACGTCGCCCACGTGGACCGCCGCCCGGCCGCCGGTCCAGGCGCCCACCCGTCCGTCCATGGGTCGGGGGCCCAGAGCCTGCCTCAGAGTGCCAACAGCCCCGCGGCGGTGGGACGCAGGCCGCAGGCGTCGAGGTAGAAGGGGCGCAGGTGCGGCTCGAAGTCCACGTGCAGCCAGGCACAGCCGGCCGCGCGGGCGCCGTCGGCGGCCTGCGCGACCAGGCGGGTGGCGATGCCCTGCCGCTGCGCGTCCGGGGCGACCACGGTGTCGAGCAGGAAGGCGTGGGCGCCGCCGTCCCAGGCCAGGTTGACGAAGCCGACCAGGGCGCCGTCGGCCGTGCGGCGGGCGGTCACCCAGCCGAGACTGTGCCGCTCCAGCCGGGCGAGCCGGCCGACGGGGTCGGCGGATTGGCCGGCGGATTGACCGGCGGATTGACCGGCGGGCTCGGCGGGTTCGGCGGGTTCGCCTCCCGGGTGGCCGAAGCCCTCGGCGTGCAGGGCGTCGAGTTCGGGATCGGCGAGCAGGCCGCGCCACTGGTAGTCGATCGTCACGACGGCACTGTAGAGCCACTGTTAACTTTCGATCATTTTTGATGGACCAAGGACACGACTTGGCAAAGTTATGACCTTTCCTCTAGCTGAACCTGACTGACCGCCGTCAATCTCTGTCGCAGCTCCTTTCCCTGCACAGCTACCCCCACTGGAGTCAGAGTGACCCCCACGCCCCTCTCCCGCCGTGCCCGCGTGGCCGGAGCCGTCGCGATCGTCGCCGCCCTCGCCGGCGCCACCGTTCCGGCTGCCACGGCCTCCGCCGCCACCGGCACGCGCGAGGCCGCGATATCCCAGGCCCGCGCCAACGTCGCCCGCAACGCGGGGGTGTTCGGCTTCGGCGCCGGCCAGGACCTCGTGCTCAAGGACGTCGTGCTGGACGCCGACGGCGCCTCGCACGTCCGCTTCGACCGCACCTTCCAGGGCCTGCCGGTGGTCGGCGGCGACCTGGTCGTCCACCAGGACGCCAAGGGCAAGCTCAAGGACTCCTCCCGCGCGGCCGCCCACGACGCCGCCGTGAAGTCGACCGTCCCGAAGGTGACCGCGCAGTCCGGCGCGGCCGGCGCGCTGGCCGCCGCCCCGGGTGTCAAGGACGCCGTCAGCACCCCCGAGCTGGTCGTCTGGGCCGCCGACGGCACGCCCCGGCTGGCCTGGCGCACCACCGTCGAGGGCACCGGCGAGCACGGCCAGCCGGCGGGCAAGGTGGTCGTCACCGACGCCACCACCGGCGAGCAGATCGAGTCCTACGACGCCGAGCACCAGGCGTCCGGCACCGGGAACTCCGAGTACACCGGCACGGTCACCATCGACACCACCGCCAAGACCGGCGGCGGCTACACCCTGACCGACCCGGTCCGCGGCCACGTCACCAAGGACGCCAACAACCTCTCCGCGAGCTCGCTCAAGGCCTCCTCCGGCACCCCGTTCACCAGCACCACCAACGTCTGGGGCGACGGGAAGAAGTTCTCCTCCGACCGCTCCACCGCTGCCGTCGACGCCCACGCCAACACCGCCTGGACGTACGACTACTACAAGAACGTCCACGGCCGCAGCGGCATCAAGAACGACGGCAAGGGCGCCACCGTCTTCGTCCACGTCGGCACGAACTGGGACAACGCCCAGTGGTCCGACACCTGCTTCTGCATGATGACCGGCGACGGCGACGGCACCACCGACCCGGAGCAGGTGGACCTCGACACCATGGGCCACGAGATGACCCACGGCGTCACCAGCGCCACCGCCAACCTGCGCTACAGCGGCGAGTCCGGCGGCCTCAACGAGTCCACCAGCGACATCTTCGGCACCATGGTCGAGTTCTACGCCAACAACAGCGTCGACACCGGCGACTACCTGTTCAGCGACCAGTCCACCCCGCCGTGGCTGCGCCGCTTCGACAAGCCCTCGCTGGACGGCCGCTCGGCCGACTGCTGGAGCAGCAGCGTCGGCAAGCTCGACGTGCACAACTCCTCGGGCGTCGGCAACCACTGGTTCTACCTGGCCAGCGAGGGCAGCGGCAGCAAGACCATCAACGGCGTCACCTACAACAGCCCGACCTGCAACGGCTCCACGGTGACCGGCATCGGCCACGACAAGGTCGCCAAGATCTGGTACCGCGCGCTGACCGTCTACATGACCTCCACCACCAACTACAAGGGCGCCCGCGCCGCCGCGCTGAACGCGGCCCGCGACCTGTACGGCGCCGGCAGCACCGAGTACAACGCGGTCGCGGCGGCCTGGAGCGGGGTCAACGTCAGCTGACGCCCGTCCGTCAGTGGTCGAACCCCACGTGACAGTGGTCGTGGTGGGTGTCGTCGGTGAAGAACTGGTTGCCGACGCCCGGAAGCGCCACCGGACCGCCCACGTTGTACGAGCCGGCGGCTGCCGCGTCCCGCATGAAGGACTCGACCAACTGCCGGGGCGTACCCGGGTCGACCACGGCCAGGCCGTCGATCCGCCAGACGTCGAAGGCCCGGCCCAGCGGATGGTCGCTGGGCCGGGTCGTCCCGAAGACGTCCAGCGGGTGGCCGGTCCGCACCACGCTCACCGACAGCGTGTACGGGCCGGCCAGCCGCAGCATCGCCTCCAGCACGCTGTCGTGCACCGTGCCGCTGCGCAGGTCGGCGGCGGCCTCGGGCGGCAGCTCGATCCGGGGCTCGGCCAGCACCCGGGCTGCTGCGGTCGGCGGCGAGGCGGCGGCCGGGCCGGCGTCCCCCGGATGCAGCTCGGTGACGGTCCAGCGCGGTTCGGCCCGGCTGAGCCGGACGTCCACCGTGGTGCCGTCCTCGGCCACCGAACCGTCCGGGCCCCGCGTCCACTGACGGCAGACCACCAGCACGCTCGCCGAGTCGGCGAGGATGCCCCCGTACTGGGCGACGATCACCTCCAGGCTCGCCTCGGTCGCCGCCGGGGCCGGCGGGCCGGCCTGGTCCGCCAGCGCGGGCGGCAGGCCGAGAGCCGCCACCCGGGCCCGGGCCGCCTCCACGCCCTGCCCACCGGGCGGCCAGGCGCCGAGCGCGGCGACCAGCTCGACGGCACGGCGTTTGACGTCGGGCTGGATCTCGCCGGGGCCGGGCTGCCAGAGGGGCGGGTGGGGCAGCGGGGTGGGCAGCGGTGTGGGCGTCCCGGTGGGCGTTGCGGCCGGACTCGTGCCCGTCACCTGCGAACCGCCCCCGCCCGTACACCCTGCCGCGCCCAGCACCAGCGCCGCCGCACCCGCCCGCAGCAGCCCGCGCCGGTCCGGGCCCCGGCCAGCGTCTCCACCCGTCATGCCGTCAGTATGCGACTGCGGGCATCCCGAGCGCCGGAGGCGTCAGCCCAGTCGGCGGATCGGCTCGCCCGCCAGGAAGGCCGCGATGTCCTCCACCGCCTCCCCGTAGTAGCGCCGGTAGTTGTCCTGCGACACGTACCCCAGGTGCGGGGTGGCCAGCAGCCGGGGTGCGGTGCGCATCGGGTGGTCGGCGGGCAGCGGCTCGATGTCGAAGACGTCCACCGCTGCGCCCGCGATCCGGCCCCCGGTGAGCGCGGCGAGCAGCGCGTCCTGGTCGACGATCGCCGCCCGGGAGGTGTTGACCAGGTAGGCCCCGGGCTTCATCAACGCCAGCTCGGCGGCACCGATCAGCCCCCGGGTGCCCGCGTTGAGCGCGAGGTGGATCGAGACGAAGTCGCTCTCGCGGAGCAGCTCCTCCTTGGTGGCCGCGCGCCGCACGCCCGCCCCGGCGGCCCGCTCGTCGGTCAGGCTCCGGCTCCAGGCGACCACGTCCATGCCGAAGGCCAGACCGACCTCGGCCACCCGGCCGCCGATCCGGCCGAGGCCGAGCAGCCCGAGCGTCCGGCCGTGCAGGTCGGCGCCGACGGTGCTCTGCCAGGGGCCGCCCTCGCGCAGCGCGGTGCTCTCCTGGACGATGCCGCGGGCCAGGCCGAGCAGCAGCGCCCAGGTCAGTTCGACCGGCGGGGTGCCGGAGCTGGCGGTGCCACAGACCGTCACCCCGTGCGCCTCGGCGGCCGCGAGGTCGATCGCCGCGTTGCGCATTCCGGAGGCGATCAGCAGCCTGAGCCGCGGCAGCCGGGCGAACAGCGAGGCCGGGAAGGGCACCCGCTCGCGCAGGGTGACCACGATGTCGAACTCGGCGAGGACGGCGGCGAGTTCCTCCTCCGAGCCGAAGTGCTCGCGGAAGGCCGTCACCGCGACCCGGTCGGCCACCGGGGACCAGTCGGCGCTGCTGGTGGCGACGCCCTGGAAGTCGTCCAGGACGGCGCAGCGAAGGATCGGAAGCGTCATGCCCGCAGCTTCCCAGACCGCCCCCGCCACCCGGCGCGGCGGGTCCCATCGGCGGCCGCCGGTCTGTCGGATCGGCCCGCGGGGAAAGAGCGGGCTCCCGGCCGCCGACCGGCTACGGCAGGTCCGGGGGCCGCAGGCCGTAGCCCTCGTCGGTCCGCACGATCCAGGAGGGCTCGCCGAGCTTCGCCCTCAGCACCGTCATCGGGTACCTCAGCTCGTGGGGGTGGAACGGTGCGTTGTAGACCTTCCACATGATCGAGTACGGCTCGTGCACACCCTCGCCCAGCTCGACCAGGCCGCGCAGCAGCTTGACGTCGGAACGGTTGAGCTGCACCTCACGGCCGTCCACGGTGACGACCCGGGTGTCCAGGTCGATGACCAGGCGCCCGTCGAAGGCGGTCAGCGAGCCCTGCGGCTCGGGGACCAGGCCGAAGTACTTCCGGATCCGGTCCGCCACGGCCTGGTCGTCCACCGGCCGAGCGCCCGCCGCGTTCTCCTTCTCCACACCGGGCAGCCTAACCGCCGGCGCCCGAGGCCGACCAGGCCGCGTTCCAACCGGCGAGCTCGGCCGGGCGGTTGGTGACGATCCCGTCCACGCCCGCCGCCGTGAGGGCCTTCCAGCGGGCGGGCTGGTCGACCGTCCAGACGTTGACGGCCACGCCGGCGGCGTGCAGCTCCCCGACCACGCCGGGGCGGGCGGAGAGCGCGTCGTCCGAGGGGTTGTAGGCGGCCAGGCCGAGGTCGCGGGCGGTGGCGACCGGGTCGGTGTCCAGGGTGGCGCGGAGGAGCCCGAGCGGCAGTTCGGGCGCCAGCTCACGGGTGTGGCGCAGGGCGTCCACCTCGAAGCTCTGGACGAGGACCCGGTCGGCCATGCCGTGGTCGCGCACCTCCCGGACGATCCGGGCGACCTCGTCGCGGGTGTGCGGCCCCTTGATCTCCAGCAACAGCCTGCCGCCGCGGGTGCGCAGGTCCTCCAGCTGAGCGGCGAGGGTCGGCAGGCGGGTGCCCGCGTACGCCGGGGCGAACCAGGAGCCGGCGTCCAGCGCGTCCAGCTGCCCGGCGGTCAGGTCGCGGATCCGACCGGTGCCGTCGGTGGTGCGGTCCACGGTGTCGTCGTGCAGCACGTACGGGACGCCGTCCTTGCTGGGCTGGACGTCGTTCTCGATCCACTCGGCGCCGGCCCGGCGGGCCACCTCGTCCGACACCAGGGTGTTCTCGGGCGCGGCGGAGGCGGCGCCGCGGTGCCCGTACACGGCCGGCGGCGCACCGGCCGGGCGGAGCCGGGCCTCGGAGGTCGGGGCGGCCGGCCGTACGGGTGCCCCGGTGAGCGCGACGGCGCCGAAGGCGGCCCCGAGCAGTGCGGCGACGAGGACGGTCCGATGGCAGCGGGGCTGCCGGAGGTGCCGGTTGGGTGTCATGTCCCGCACGGTACGGGCGTCCGGCGCATCCGGCCCGATGACACCGGTGAGCCCGGCTGACATTGCGGTAGTCGGGGGAACGCGTGCTCACCCCTCCCCCAGTGGCGCCAGCAACGCCTCCGCCGACGCCGTCCTCGCGTACAGCACCGACCGCCCGGCCCGGTGGGCGCTGACCAGACGGGCGTCCCGCAGGGCCGTCAGGTACTGGGAGACCGCCGAGGACGAGAGCCCGGTGCGCCGGGCGAGCTCGGTCGTGGACGCCGGGGCCGCCAGCTCCGCCAGCAGCCGGGTGCGGGACCGGCCGAGGACGGCGGCCAGGGCCTCGGTGCCGGCCGCCGGGGCCGGCGCCCACAGGGTGCCGATGCCGCGCGCCGGGTAGGCGAGCTGCGGCGGATCCGGCGGGGCGAGGCGGGAGTAGAGCGCCGGGCCTGTGAAGACGGACGGAATCAGCAGCAGCCCCGCTCCGGCCGTCCGGCCCGGCAGCGGGCTGGTGCGGTGGCACAGCCGCAGGGTGCCCTCCGTCCACCGGAGTTCGGCGTGCAGGTCGTTCAGGACCCGCGCCGCCCCGTGCTCGGCCGCCTGGCGGGCGCGGTGCAGCACGTCCGCGTCCAGAACGGCACGGATCCGCGCCCAGTACGGGGCGAGCGCGAGATCCCAGTACGCCTCGACCGCCTCGGTGAGCCGACCGAGCCCGCCCACCGGATCCCCGTACAGGGCGCGCAGCCGGGGGCCGAGCCCGTCGCCGTCCCGCAGCCGGTCGAGGTCGCGGCGGACCCGCTCGGCCGGGGTGGCCCGGATCGCGGCCAGCTCCTGCGCCAGCGTGGGGGCCGGTCCGTCCGGGGCCGGGTTGACGAAGTCGGGCACGTAGCCGGTGGGCGGGACGAGTTCCGCGAGCAGCCCGTACGCCGGGCCGAGCGCCGCGAGCCGGGGCCGTACCTGCTCCGCCCACGGCTGGTGGACGGCGTGCGGGAGGCCCGAGCGCAGCAGGCGCAGGCTCGGGCCGACCTCCCACATCGGGGAGACCGCGAAGCGCATCCGTGCCAGGTCACCCGCCGTGAACAGCAGCTCGGCCGCCACACCCCCACCCCCGTGGATTCAGACATGTTCGAATCACTGGCGGTCAGGCTAGTGCAGTGCCGATCATGATCAGCATGACTTCCGACAGCACCGCAGCCACCACCGTCACCGCCGCCGCCTCCGGCACCTGGAAGCTCGGCGACCGCACCGTCCACCGGATCGGCTTCGGCACGATGCGCCTGCCGCAGACCGGCCCGGCGCTCGTCCCGCACGCCGTCCCGCGCGACCGCGAGCAGGCGCTTCGGGTGCTGCGCCGCGCGGTCGAGCTGGGCGTGAACCACATCGACACCGCGGCCTTCTACTTCTCCCCGCTGCGCTCCGCCAACGAGCTGATCAACCGGGCGCTCGCGCCGTACGGCGACGACCTGGTGATCGCCACCAAGGTCGGACCCGGCCGCGGCCTCGACGGCGAGTGGGTCGAGCACGCCCGCACCCCCGAGCGGCTGCGCGCCCAGGTGGAGCAGAACCTGCGCCAGCTCGGCCGCGACCACCTCGACCTGGTGAACCTGCGCATCCTCGGCACCGACTCGGTCGCCGAACGCTTCGGCGCGCTGGCCGAGCTGCGCCGGGCCGGGCTGATCCGGCAGCTGGGCCTGTCCAACGTCCACCCGCACCAGCTCGCCGAGGCGCAGACCATCGCACCGGTGGTCTGCGTGCAGAACCCGTACGGCATCGGGGCCACCCCGGAACAGGACGAGCTGCTGCGGATCTGCGGGGAGCAGGACATCGCCTTCGTCCCCTTCTACGCGATCGCCGGTGCCGGACGGCAGGACGGCGCCGGCGCGGCCGAGCCCGCCCAGATCCGGGCGGTGGCCGAGGCGCGCGGGGTGAGCACCGCGCAGGTGCGGCTGGCCTGGACCCTGCACCGCGGCCCGCACGTGCTGGCCATCCCGGGCACCGGCGACGTGGCGCACCTGGAGGACAACATCGCGGCCGGGGCACTGCGGCTGTCGGCGGAGGAACTGGCGCTGCTGGACGAGGCCCACGCGGGCTGAGCCGGAACCGGGCGCGGCCCGCGGTGCGTCGCTCCGGGACGACGTGATCCGCTGGCTCGGCCTCAACGCCGCCAACGCGGCGCTGACCGTCCTGCGCTACACACCCGGCCGGCCGCCCGCCGTACTGCTGCTGAACGACCAGGGCCACCTGCCGGAGGAGCTGCGCTGGACCGGCTTCCCACCCCAACTCCGCTACTGACAAGGGGTCGAGGGCCCGTCGACAGGAATATGCAGACCGGTCTACTATCGCCGCATGGGAGTCAAGGGTGAGGAGACCCGGGCCCGGCTGATCGCCGGCACCAGGGAACTGATCGAGGCGCAGGGCTACTTCGGGACGGGCCTCAACCGGATCGTGGCCGCCACCGGCGCCCCGCGCGGCTCGCTCTACTTCCACTTCCCCGGCGGCAAGGACCAGTTGGTGGCCGCCGCGCTCACCCAGGCCGGCCAGGAGGTCGAGGCGCTGCTCGCCGCCCTGGCCGCCGAGGGCGCCGGCACCACCGCCCTCGCCGAGCGCCTGATCGAGGCCTTCGCCGACCGGCTGGAGCACTCCCGCTACACCAGCGGCTGCCCGATCGCCACCGTCGCCCTGGAGGTGGCCGGCACCAACGAGACCCTGCGGACGGTCTGCGCCGAGCTGTACGCCGGCTGGCAGCAGGTCCTGGCCGGCCGGCTGGAGGGCGAGGGCTTCGGCCCGGCGGAGGCCGAGGTCGCCGCCGGGCAGGTGCTCGCCCTGCTGGAGGGTGCCGTCCTGCTCGCCTCCGTCCGGCGCAGCCGCGAACCGCTGGACCACGCCCGGCACGCCGTCCGGCAGTTGCTCGGCCGCGGGTAGGCAGCGCCCGGGCGGGGCGTTCCGCGTCTCCGCCTGCCCAAAAAATATGCAGACCGGTCTACTGATTATGGATTCCTGGAGTTCACCATGGCCCCCGTCAGCTCCACCGCGGCCGCCTCCCCCTGCTGCCCGGCACCCGGCGCACCTTCCTCCCCGTCGTCACCGTGGACCACCTGGCCCGCTTCCTCGCCGCCGTCCCCGAGCACGACCGCGCCCCGCTCACGGCCCACACCGTCCTCGACCCCGCCACCCCCTGCCTCCCCGACCTGATCGCACTCCTCGCCCACCACCTCGGCGTCCGCCCGCCCCGCGCCCTGATCCCCGTCGCCCTCGTCCGCCGCCTCCCCCGCGCCCTCACCGGCGCCGACCCGGAGACCCTCACCTTCCTCTCCGAGGACCGCTACGACACCGCCTCCGCCGACCGCCTCACCGTCACCGCCGGCCTCACCCACCCACCCCTCACCCCGGCCCTGACCCGCTGGGCCACCCGCCTGGTCGAGGACGGCTTCGGCGCACCGTGACGGCAGCACGGAACCTCGGCCACCAGGTCCGCCGCATGACGGCGCACGCGAGGCCGGCTCCTCGGCCCTTGCCGACGACCGGCAGTACGGCGGCGATGACACGGGCCGGCACCACCGCACGCCGCGAGGCGCGGCGGATCCACTGACACCATGGACATGATGTGACTCAGCGTCAGTTCCGTACCGGGGGAGGCTGGATGGCGTTCCGGTTCCACTTCACCAGCGAGGATCTGGTGAGCACCAGGGTGGCGGGTGCGATGCACCCGGCAGGGCCGGTCGGGTACGGGACCGGCGAACACCGGGCGGGGCAGCGGCCGGAGGCCGTTCCCGGCGTTCTCCGACCGCCGCTCCCCCGCCGGCACAGCCATCGTGCCGACGGCGGAGAAGGCCGTCTGCCCGCCCCTCCCGATCGAGACCGTCCGGCAGGGCCGCGGCTGAGCGGCTACGCCTCCCGCTCGAAGAGCAGCGCCGTCCAGTGCACCCCGTCGCGGCCGTGCAGGTCGGGGCGGACGGCGCGGTGGAGGAGGCGCAGGCCGCAGGCGGCGGCGAGGGTGATGGTGAGCTCGGGCGGGAGGTCGAACATGCGGCGACCGGCTGGGACAGGACCGTGGCGGAGGGTGAGGGCGAGCCGGCCGGCGGGGGCCAGGAGCCGGGTGAGCGCGGCCATGGCGGGCGGGCGCTCGGCAGGGGCGAGGTGCATCCAGACAGCGGTGAGCAGGACGAGGTCGTAGCGTTCGCCCTCGGCGACGAGCAGCGGCAGTCCGGGAAGCGCGTCGGCGATCCAGCGCACGCCCGAACCGGCGTGCAACCGTTCGCCGACGGCGCGGAGTTCGGGGGTCGGCTCGGCGGCGACCACCCGGTGGCCGAGAGCGGCGAGGGCGGCGGCGTCGCGGCCGGTGCCGGCGCCGACGTCGAGGACGGACGCGGGTGGGGCCGGGTACAGGTGGTGCAGCTCCCGGTGCACCTCGGCGAAGCTCACGCTCTCGTACTGCACGGCGAGTTGCTCCGCCGCCTCGCCGTATCCGGCGGTGCCGGCCGGCGCGTTCACTCCGCCTCCCGGACGGCCACCGCGTCGCCGGCCGCGCCCGCGCCCGCGAAGAAGTCCCGCAGCTCGCGCAGGTCGTGGACGGCGAGCGCCGAGGCGCGCAGGAAGGCGGAGGCCGTCGCGACCTGCTCGGGGCTCAGCACCGGCATGGAGCCCCCCGGCAGCGCTCCGCCCGGTTGGTGCCGTCCGCCGCCGTGGACGGGCAGTCGGGCGGCCGGGTCGGGGTGCAGGCCGTTCTCGGTGAGTGCGAGTTCCGTCAGGACGGCGGTGCGCCGTACGCCGGGGGCGAGCCCGGCGGCGGCGAGCCGGTCGCACCGGACGTCGCGGTCGCGGGGCACGAGTTCGCCGAATTCCTCCGGCGAGCAGGTGTCCACGGCCCGGCCCGGCAGGCGGCAGCAGAAGTGATCCGCACTCACCCGCCCAGCGTAACGAAGCCGGCACTCCGCACCAAGCGGGTTCGGGCCGTCCCGAGCCGGTTCAGGCCTCGCCGGGGTGCCAGGCGGGCCATTCCCAGGGGCGGTCGGCCCAGTGGACCCGCTGGGGGTCGCGCGGGTCGAGGTCGGGGAAGAGCTGGTGGACGCGGGGCTCGAACTCCTCTGGCGCGAGCGGCTCCCAGCCATGGCCCTCGAAGTGGACGAGGCGGTAGCGGCTGTCGGTCCGGAACTCGGCCACCTCGACCAGGGGCTTGGACGTGCTGTTGGTCTCCATGCCCCCAGCATGTGGCGCGGTGGCAATCAGCGCCCGTCCAAACCCCTCTTCCGGGTCATGTCCCGGCGTCGGCGCGCTCGTTGAGCACGGAAAGGTTCGAGGGGGGCCACTGGAAGGAGGAGCACATGACTGGGCAGCCCACCGAAGGGCAATGGCAGTGGCCGCAGAACACCTGGCAGCCGCCGCCGGTCCCCGCGAATCCGCCACCGCCGTGGTCCACCGCCACGGCGCCGAGGCGTCTGTCGCGCAAGGCCTGGACGGCCACGATGGTCGGGACGGGAGCCGTGCTGGCCTCCGTCCTGGCGATGTGCGGGCCGGGGTCGGGTGACGAGGTCCGCGTGGCGGCGGTGCCGGACGCCACGCCCTCCGCCTCGGACCCGGCAGCGCAGCCGCTGCCGGTCTCCCCGTCGCCGACCGCACCCGCGCCGTCCCCGCTGCCACCGCCCACCCCGGGGGTGGCGCTCCCGGCGGGGGCGGGCAGGCCGGGCGCGGCGGCGACCACGTCCGGCGCCGGGACCGGCCCGACGGCCGACGCCCAGCACGCCTCGGCGAGCGCGCACCCCAAGCCGGGGCACAGTCCGCACGCCGGCACACCGGCCCACCGCCCGCCGGGCGCGCCCGCCCCGGCGAGTACCGGGGCGGGCGCGAGCGGCGGCCGGAGCACCATCTGCGATCAGGCCGAGCGGGCGGGCCACTGGCCGGCCGGGTCGGAGCAGGCCCGGATCTGCCACAGCATCTACGGCTGAGCCGACGGCGGCCCCGGAGCCACGGATGCGGCCGGCGCGGCCGGACCGGTCGAACCGGCCGGGGCCCCCAGCAGGCCCTTGTCCAGCCGGGGCGCCAGCACCCGTGCCAGGGTGTCGGTGATGTGCCCGGTGTCCCGGTACAGCACCACGCCCTCCAGCACGGCCGGGCAGGAGGGCCCGGCGCCGGGGCAGAGCAGCGGCCCGAGGTCGAGGGTCCGCACCCCGTACCGGGCCGCGAGCCCGCCGTCCAGCACGGGGTCGGGCTCGAAGGCGGTGTCGCGCGGGAAGAAGCAGGCGTCCGAGCGCCCGTCGGAGGCGGCCAGGCAGGTCGGGATGTCCTTCCCTGGCATCGGGGTGTCGCCGAGGTAGGCGAGCGGGGCGCCGAGCGCGGTGAGCCGGTCCAGGGTGCGGGTCCAGCCCGCGGTGCGCTCCTCCTGGCTCCCGTAGCGGTTGAGTCCCGCCATCAGGACCAGGCGCGGCTTGGGCCCGGAGGCCAACCGGGTGAGGGTGTTCTCGCGCCAGCGGTCGCACTCCTCGAAGGTGCGGCCGAGCACGTTGTTGCGCACGGTGAGGGTGGCCAGCGGGCAGCCGGGCTTGACCAGGACCTCCAGGGCCCAGTGCCGCTGCTCGGCCAGGGCGAGGGCGGCGGAGATCCACTGCCCGGCGTGCGAGTCGCCGAGCAGCACGATCCGGTCGGGGCTGTCCTCGGCACCGAAGAGGCAGCGCGGGCTGCTGTCGGCGTTGAGCGGGATCTCGCAGCCCTTGCCGGGCGGGAAGTCCTCCCGGGCCCGGGCGAGCGAGGGCGTCAGGGCGAGCACCCGGATGCCGGGGGCGAGCAGGCTCGGGCCGTCGGCGGCTCCGGTGGGGGCCGCCGTGGGCCCGGAGGAGGGGTCACCGAGAGCGCGCATGGTGCCGCCGCCGAGGGTGAGTGCGGCGATCAGCGGGATGACCAGGGCGCTGGCGCCGACCGCGAGCCCGCGCCGGGGCGCCGGGCTGCTGCCGTACCGCAGCGGCTGCTCGACCAGCCGCAGGGTGAGCCAGGCGGGCAGCGCGGCGGCGGCGGTGAGCGCGAGCAGGGTGGTCCAGGGCAGCACGCCGTACCGGGCCTGGGCGATGGTCAGTACCGGCCAGTGCCACAGGTACCAGGCGTACGAGAGCCGTCCGGCGGCGCGCAGCGGGCGGGTGGCGAGCAGCCGCCCGGCATCGGCGGCGCCGAGCGAGCGGTGCCCGGCGAGCAGGACGGCGGCGGTGCCGAGGACGGGCAGCAACGCGGCGGTGCCGGGGAAGGGGGTGTTGCGGTCGTACAGGAACACCGGCGCGAGCACGGCCGCGAGGCCCAGCCAGCCGAGCACCCGCAGCGACCACGCCACCGGACGCTGCCCGGCGCGGGCGGCCGGAGCCGAGCCCGCCAGCGCCGCGCAGGCACCGGCCGCGAACTCCCAGAGCCGGCTGCCGGTGGAGAAGTAGGCGAGCGGCGCGGAGGTGGCCGTCCAGCGCAGGCAGAGCACCAGCGAGACACCGCCGACGGCCACCGTGGCGAGGGTGATCGCCACGGTGCGACGGCGCCCGTACAGGTAGCGGGCGAGGCCGAGCAGCAGCACGCCCCAGAGCAGGTAGAACTGGTTCTCCACGCCCAGCGACCAGAAGTGCTGCAGCGGGCTGGGGTCGTGTTCGGCGGCCAGGTAGTCGGTCTGCCGGCCGACGAAGCGCCAGTTGGCGAACTGGCCGGCGGAGGCGATCAGGTCGCGGGCGAGGTCGGTGCCGCGCAGCGGATCGAGCAGGGCGCCGCCTGCGACGGCGGTGGCGACGAGCACGGTGGCCGCGGCGGGCAGGATGCGTCGGGCGCGGCGGGCGGCGAAGTCCCACAGGCCGATCGGGCGGCCGACGAGCAGGCCGGTGATCAGGAAGCCGGAGATGACGAAGAAGACGTCGACGCCGATGAAGCCTCCGGTCAGGCCCGGGACGGCGGAGTGGAAGGCGAGGACGGAGAGCACGGCGACGCCGCGCAGCCCCTCGATGTCGGGGCGGAAGGCGGTGCGCCGGCGGGCCTGCCCGCTCTCGGCGACGGTGGCGCGCTGCGGGGCGGCGAGTTCCCGGTCCACCCGGACGACGCCGGGCAGTAGTTCAACGGAAGCGGAGGCGGAGGCGGAACCGGAGGCCGGAGCGGGTTCCGGTGTGCCCGGTGTGGCGGCGGAGGACGACGACGGTGGTACGGCCGTTGACACGGCGGTGCTCCTTGCAGGGCTGGCAGCGGTGGTCGGGCCCGCCGGGCCGATGGGGCGGCCGGGCGGTCTCCGCGCCGGTGGGGCGACGCGCAAGGAAACTCAACAATCAATCGGTGGAGCGAAACTGACGAGACATCAGAAAATCAGCGGATCGGCCCAGCCGGAGGCCAGCAGCCCGCACAGCAGCAGCACGGCCGTGACGGCGACGGCCTCGGCCCGGCCGAACCCGAGGTCGGAGCGGCCCCGTGCGGGCGCGGCGACCTCGCCGACGGCGCCCTTGCCGCCCTTGGTCCCGTTCAGCAGCGGCCACAGCTCCCGGATCAGCGGGATCATGGTGTACGCGGTGAGCGCGAGCAGTCCGGCGAGCGCCCAGTACGGCCGCCAGCCGTACAGCAGCGCGGCCCGGACCAGTCCGGCGGCGCCCGCGAGGACGACGAACCCGAGCCAGCCGACCCCGATCCGGGCGACGGCGCGGGCGAGCGAACTGCCGCCCGACACGGCGCCGGTGGGCACCCAGTCGGCGGAGCGGCGGCGCAGCGCGTGCGCGATGGCGACCACGTGGCAGAGCCCGCCGAGGAGCTGGACCCGGGTGACCTCGAAGCGCCAGCGGGTGCGGGACATCGCGGGCAGCAGCACCAGCGCGACCCAGATCGGCGGCAGGAACGGCAGCACCTGCCAGGGCTGGATCTCCTCGGGCCGGAAGAACAGCATGATGAGGGCGGGCAGCGGCACGGCGAAGACGTTCACCGCACTGGTGACGTAGCCGAGGATGCCGTTCCAGAAGCAGAGCCGGGCGGATCGGGAGAGCGGCCCCCGACGGAAGTCCGGGTCGCGGACCAGGGCCAGGGATCCGAGGCACCAGCGGTACTGCTGGCTGATGAAGGCCGGCAGGCCGGTGGGCGACATGCCCTTGGCGACCAGTGCGGGGACGTAGCGGGTGGCCCATCCGGCGCGGGCGAGGGCGAGGCCGGTGTAGAGGTCCTCGCTGTGGTCGATCTCGGCGAAGCCGCCGATCCGCTTCAGTGCGGCGCGGCGGTAGAGGGCGTTGGTGCCGCAGCAGACGGTGCCGTCCTGCGCGTCCCGGGAGGGCTGGATCCAGCGGTAGAAGATCTCCTGGGTGGCTCCCGCGGCGCGTTCGAGCCAGGACATGTCGGCGTCCGTGTCGAAGCACTGCGGGCTCTGCACGATGCCGACCTCGGGGTTGTCGAGGTAGGGCACCAGGTGGTGCAGGAAGTCGGGGCGGGGGCAGAAGTCGGCGTCCAGGACGGCGACGATCTCGCCGGTGCCCTCGGCCAGGCCGTGGTTGAGGTTGCCGGCCTTCTTGAAGCGGCCCCGGTCGGGGCGGGCGCGGTACAGGAAGCCGTAGGACTCGGCGAGTTCGCGCACCTCGGGGCGGCCGGCGTCGTCGAGGACCAGGACGGTGAGTTCGCCGGGCCACCGGACGGCCGCGGTGTGCCGGTAGGCGTTGTCGAGGACGGCCAGCGGTTCGCCGGCGGTCGGCAGCAGCAGGTCCACGCTCGGGGCCCGGGCGGGGCTCCAGGCGCGCAGCAGCAGGTCGTGCGAGTTGCGGGTGAAGCGCCGGGCGCGCTGGCCGTCGGTGAGCGAGAGCAGCCAGGTGGCCGCGTTGAGCACGGTGAGCACCAGGAACGGCCAGAGCAGCGGCCGGCTGAGGGCGAACAGACCGAGTGTGGCGGTGGCTCCCGCGTAGGAGAGGGTGGCGCAGAGCAGCACCCAGCGGCGCTGCGGGCCGAAGTACCAGTAGAGCTCCTCGTCGTCGGGCGGACCGGGCAGTCGGTGGCCGTCGGGGTCCGCGGGTGTCCGGCGCGGACCGGTGTCGGGTGCGGGCATGGCGGTGCCATGGAGAACGGGCATGCGGAAATGGCCCCCCTGGGCAGCGGACGGAACGTGGCCGTTCGCACCCAGCTTCTCACATTGGCCTAGACCAATAATGAACGAGGTGTGACATCTCCGCATCGCCCCGGCTCGCCGACTTGACAGCACGTCACCTGCGGAAATCCGGTCGAGCGGGACTGAACCGGACCCCGCGGGCGAGCCGTTTCAGCAGACTGTCAACTCCCCCTCACAGCCGTCGACTTCCGCGCTCGGCCGTCGGCTCCCCTACGCCGCCCTCAACTCCTTGACGAGGTGCTCGAACCGGAGGTCCGGCCGGAGCGGGATGCCGAACCGCCCGTCGCCGTACGGGAACGGGCTGAACTCGCCGGTGCGCCGGTAGCCCCGCCGCTCGTACCAGGCGATCAGGTCGGCGCGCTGCTCGATCACCTTCATCTCCATCGCACCGACACCCCACCGCTCGACGGCCAGGCGCTCCGCCTCGACCAGCACCGCCCGGCCGATGCCCCCGCCCTGGAGCCCCGGGCGCACCGAGAACATGCCGAAGTAGGCCCGCTCACCGCGCCGCTCCAGCTGGCAGCAGGCGAGCAGCCCGCCGTCCCGCTCGGCGAGCAGCACCAGGCCCTCGGCGTGGCTCACGGCCTCCGTGACGGCCTCCGGGCTGGTGCGCCGACCGCCCAGCAGGTCCGCCTCGGTGGTCCACCCGGCCCGGCTGGAGTCGCCCCGGTAGGCGGACTCGACCAGGTCGACCAGCGCCGGGACGTCGGCGGGCGTGGCGGGCCGGAACGCGGGCTCCCCGGCGGGCCGGGCGAAGTCGGTGGCGGTCTCGGTCATGGCTGGTCCTCTCCTCACGTGCGGGGCCGCCCGTGGTGGCCGGCCCGCGGGCATCGTGCCACAGCGGGCCGGGCGCTCCCGGAACCGCCCCGAGCCCGGCCCGGCGCCGCCCACCGGTTCCCCGGTCCGGTTTCGCGGCCGACCGGCCCGGCAAAACCGGCAACGCCGGCTGCCGGTCATGGCGTTCCGGCACATGTGACGTGCGTTCAGCATGTGAAAAAAGATGCCTGGCGGCGGTAGCAGGTACATGGCTACTCTGCGGTACGGCCGGTCAGACCCCGGTCGTACCAGGTCATTTCGACCCTTCCCTCGCTCGGAACCAGAGGAGTGTTCATGCCCCGCTCTTCCCGCTCCGCCCGCACCACCGGCACCGACAGATCGGCCCGCCGCCGCCTGCCCGCCCTGGCCGCCGCGGCCGCCGCGACCGCCCTGGTCGCCGGTGTCGCCGCCCCCGCCTACGCGGCCGAGCCCACCTCCGTCGCACCCGTCGTCGAAGGCCGCCCCGGCTTCCACCCCGATCAGGACTTCGCCGGCTCCACCGTCGCCGCCCACGAGGGCCGCGGCACCGGCGCCCCGTTCGCCTCCCTCGCCGCCACCCAGACCCCGGGCCTGGACGTCTCCGGCTACCAGGGCAACGTCACCTGGTCCTCGGTGTCCGCGAACGGTGCCAAGTTCGCCTACGTCAAGGCCACCGAGGGCACCAGCTACACCAACCCGTACTTCGCCCAGCAGTACAACGGCTCGTACAACGCCGGCCTGATCCGCGGCGCCTACCACTTCGCGCTGCCGAACGCCTCCTCCGGCGCCACCCAGGCCAACTACTTCGTCAGCCACGGCGGTGGCTGGTCCGCCGACGGCAAGACCCTGCCGCCCGCGCTGGACATCGAGTACAACCCCTACGGCGCCACCTGCTACGGCCTCAGCCAGAGCGCGATGGTCAGCTGGATCCGCGACTTCAGCGACACCGTGCACTCCCGCACCGGCCGGTACCCCACCATCTACACCACCACCAACTGGTGGACCCAGTGCACCGGCAACAACGGCGGCTTCGGCACCACCAACCCGCTCTGGATAGCCCGCTACTCCACGTCCGTCGGCACCCTGCCGAACGGCTGGGGCTACCAGACCTTCTGGCAGTTCGCCGACTCCGGCACCTTCCCCGGTGACCAGAACTACTTCAACGGCGCGGCCGACCGCCTCCGCGCCCTCGCCCTGGGCTGACGCACCCGCGCCGGTGCGGGGCGCCGCAGCGCGCCCCGCACCGGCGGTTGTCGGATCGAAGAGGGTTCACAGGGCCTTGAGGCCGTCCAGCAGCTGCTGGCCGCCCGGGCTGCCGAGGCCGGTGCACGGGTCCCAGCCCTTCGCGGCGAAGTAGGCGCCGTTGCTGCCCTGGGTGATGTCCCGCAGAACGCCCGTCCCGAAATGCGCGTACAGCAGCGGGTTGAGGAAGCCGACCTGGGCCGAGCCGGGCAGGGCCTGGTTGACCCGGGCGAGCAGGGCGGACCACATCGGGGCGGAGGCACTGGTGCCGCCGGTCACGAGGACGTGCTCGCCGTCGATGCTCGGGACGACCACACCGGTACTGCCGGCCGCGAGCGCGGCCACGTCCGGCACGCCCCGGCCGGGCGCGTGCGGCGGGTTGGCCGACGGGGGCACGTTGGTGCCCTCCTGGAAGGGCGGCACCGGGAACAGCTTGCTGATGCCGCCACCGGTCCGGTTGCCCGAGCCGTCGTCCCAGACGGTCTCGCTGACCACCTGTCCCTGCTCCACCACCAGGCGGGTACCGCCGACGCCGAGCACGTGCGGGCTGGAGGCGGGGAAGTCGGCGTGGGCGCGCTCGTCGATCGCCTGATCGTTGGAACCGTCGTCGCCCGAGGCGCAGCAGATGCTGATGAACTTCTCGGCCGCACCGCTGAAGGCCCGGTCGGCACTGTCGATCGCCCCGGCGGTCCACATCGTGCGGCCGTCCTCGGCGTTGCCGTAGCTGCAGGAGATCACCGAGGGCCGGTTGACCGTGTCGGTCACGATCCGGTGGATCACGTCCACCCAGCCCTGCTCGGTGAACCTGCTGAAGTAGACGACGATCTTCGCCTTGGGCGCGAGAGAGCCGACCACCGCGAGGTCGAGCATGATCTCACCGGTGCTGTCGAGCCGTAGCGGGCCTCCGTCGTCCCGGCCCGGGTCGTTGCCGGTGGATCCGACGTTCGGGACCACCACGTTGGTGATGTCCGGCATGGGCCGCCTCAGGGCGGCGAAGTACGTGCGCAGCGCGTCGGCCGAGTAGCCGCCGGAGGGGACGCCGGGATCCGTCTCGCCGTTGAACGCGAGGACGGCGACGCACTGTCCGCCGCCGTCGGTTCCGGCGGGATAGGCGTACGGGGTTTCGAGGTCGGTCGGGAGGAAGACGCCGTCCGGCAGCCCCGGCACGCCCTCGGCGATCGGCAGCGAGAGGTCCGTGAAGGCCGGGCGGAACAACAGGTTGGCGCCGATCGGCCGGTTGTCCAGGCCGAAGACGCCGGTGACGATGCCGCTCAGCCCCGCCGGGACGTTGACCGCGCCTTCGCGGCCCCGGTAGATCCGGGGGTTGTCGTTGGCGTCCCGGTAACGGTAGCGGGCCAGGGTGACCCGGAAGGCGTTCGAGACGGCCTCGGTGGTTCCGGTCAGCTGGACGCTGCGGGCCAGCGGGTTCTCGTGGGAGACGGTGAGGTGGTGCTCGTCGGCGAACGCCTCGACCGCCTTGAGGTCGGTGTCGCGCCACCGGTGGACGGCGGCGTACTTGTCGTCGCCGGGGGCGGTGCGGCGGGTCGGCGGCTGCATCGCCAGCTCGTAGACGTCGGGGCGCGGGGGCGCGTCGGGGTCGCGCCGCAGGTAGACGGTGACGGTCAGGGGTGCCCGTGGGTCGGCCGGTCCGATGACCCGTGCTCCGCTGAGCGGAGCGCGGGAGCTGTCCGGCAGCGCCACGTAGTGGTTGGTCGACATGATCGCTCCAGCGGTCGGGTCGGCGCCGGGAGCCTCGCGACTATGGGTCGTGTGCTTTCGACTGTCCGCGTACGGCACACGCTTATGTCGTACACGTACAGCGTCCTCCCGGCCCTCCGTGGCGTCAAGGGGCGTGGCCCCCCGCCCGGGGCCGGGGGGGCCCCCCGGGGGGGCGGGGGCCGCCGGCGATGCGGGGGGAGTTAGGGCGGGCGGGGGGGGGGGGAAACGTGTTTTGGGTTGTGTTGTTAAACGGGG